>DAIOVD010000011.1:39397-44764 GCA_036759185.1 Catalimonadaceae bacterium
AGCAATCCACCAAAGGACAGAAACGTCATCGATAAGACCTGATACTGCGTTTTTTTCCAGACAAGAAACATATTGCCGGCATAGTATGCAGCCGACAAGGCCCCGAAAAAGAGCAGCATCGAGAACAGATTCCCGTCGCTTTCAAAAGGCTCAAACCAATTGGTAAAGAGGTAAATAATTCCGGCGATCAGCCATTCTAAAACCAGCAAAATTCCAAGCAATGCCAGTCCGTTTTGAACAGCAATTTCTGTTGCCTCTTCGTCCTCCTGTTGGTGGGCATGGGCACCTTCTTTCACCATAGCCCTTGACAAACCATCGTTGGGAATGTTGGCATAGGTGGCATACAGGTTCATCATCTGCCCAAACAATGCCGTGCCGGAAGGTCCGAAACAAACCGCGATCCACTTCCCGACCGCCAACGCCGAAAATGCCCGAAAGCCGACGGAAGCCATGGATTCCCTGAGGAAGGGAAGATTTTTTGGAAGTGAAAAAAAACGTTTCAAGCCGATCTGGCTATTTTGGCGCTAATTTGGCCGAAAATTCCGGATTCGGATTGGAAACACAAAAGTTTACCGTTTCGCATGCTGGCAAACAGCATTCGTACCACCTTGCCTTTGCTCTCAGGCAACTGGGATTGCTGCAGGGTTTTTACACCAGTTCCTACATTGAATCTTCTTTCATTCAGAAGCTTGTGCTGGCTTCAGGAAACTCGTTTTTTACCCGGAGGTTTAAAGAAGGACTGGTTTCTCCATATGTTCACAGCCATTGGCAATATGAACTTAAGGAAATGTGGATGCGGAAAATGCAGGGCAAATCGCTGGCAGTTCAGAACCAGGTGTATCAGCGGGATACCGATTTTGATGAGATGATGGCCCGCAAACTGAAAGGAATTAGGAGTACACATTTCTGGGGATTTCAGGGATCCTCCCATGCCTCGCTGGATGCCGCAAAGCAAAGCGGGAAAAAAGCCATCTGCGAACTGGCCACAGCCCATGTTGTGCAGGCCCGAAAGATCCTTTCCGAAGAAGCCCGCCTTCAGCCCGAATGGGCCGACAGCATCGACAATCTCTATTTTCCGCCAGCTTATGAAAAGAGGCTGGAAGAAGAGCCGTTCCGGGCCGATCATGTGATTGCCGCTTCGCAGTTTACGCGTTGGACGCTGGAAGAAACCGGCGTGGACCCGTCCCGGATTTCGGTGCTGCCTCTCGGGTTTGAAGCCGATAAAATTCCATTTTCGGTGGAGTCGAAAGGGTTTGAGAACCGTCCGTTGAAACTGCTGTTTGCCGGTACGGTCACCCAGCGCAAAGGGGTTTCCTATCTGCTGGAAGCCATGGACAGCCTGCCAAAGGACCGTTCCATTGAGTTGCATTTCATCGGTGGTATCCAGGGTTCGGGGCAGGCATTTCATAAACAAAAGGAACTCTACACACACCATCCGGCGGTTTCGCAGATGGAGATGTTCCGACTGTACACAGAATACGATGCCCTTGTGTTGCCCACCGTGTTTGAAGGGTTCGGACTGGTGATTGTAGAAGCACTGGCTGCCGGACTACCTGTGATTACGACTCCCCATAGTATGGGGCCCGATGTGATTGAACAGGGCGAAAACGGCTGGATTGTGCCGATTCGGGATGCAAAAGGTTTGATGGATTGCATCACACAGCTTCGTTCTAAATCAGATTCCGACTATGCCCGGATGCGGGAAAAGGCCCGTCAGTCAGCATTGCGATTTACCTGGGAACGATACGGAAGTGCATTGGCAACATTGGTTCGCCAATTCTGATACGTTTCCTGGTTTAAGTTTTCATGCCGAAAGCTTCTCTTTATTTTTGAAGATCCGATCCTTATCGAAAGAATAGTTCTTCAGGAAATATTGGATTCGGTTTAAACGAGAGCAGCATTTTGTATCTGAAACCAATTCATTCCACCAAAATGCGAACATTATTGCTTCACAAACCGGACGGATCCCTGAGTGGTATTGCCAAAAATAATCGAATAAACACCTGATGGCAAAGGTGACACATCGGCCAAACGCGTTTCAGAAGATTGGAGAACCAGTTTGCCCAATGCATTGTAAATCAGGGCGGTTCCTTCAAAATTGTAAAACAAGGTAGAAGAAACCGGATTCGGCCACACCATTGTCTGTTTCATGGATTTTGGTTTTGCAATACTGGTCAGGCCGGTAACCTCTACATCATCCAGTAAAAGACGCGTGCCTAGCTGTGGTTGTTTGTTTTCATTTTGGGAGGTAAAGGTGCTGAAATACACCGTCATGAAATACGGTGTGGAGTCTGATTCCATTTCCACCGGCTGGAAAACTTCTGTGTAATTGGTTTGTGCTGTCAGTAAAATCCGGGCGCCACCGATCCGATTGAGGTATTGGTCTAATATCATCAATTCAGCCAGTCCGGTGTCTCCTGGAATCGGTGCATATTTATACCAGAAACGAAATCCAGTCGGCACTGTAGTGATGGGATTGAATTCCTGACGGGTGTAGGCAGTATAAACAGAATCGTAATCCAGACTGACCCTGCCTTCAACACCTTTGTTTTGGGAAACATTCCAGGCATTCCTCAGTTCCAGGGCACTCGAACCGCTGTGTGCATCGGAGCTTTGATTGTAAAACTGCTGGTCATACACGACCGAATCAGTACTGAGGAAAATATAAACACTGCCCCAGTTTCGTGGAGAGCCGTCGGTAAACCAGGTTTCAAATCCAAGGTTGAGATTTTGCCCAAAGGCCGGTTGAAGCAGTAAGAACAGGAATGCCACTGCCAGTGTAGATGATAGATTTTTGCGTTTCATGGTAAAGGAATGGTTGTGTAAAAAAATTGTGGTTCAAATCTGGTGTGCTCCCGGGGACTGTACAAAAAGTTGAGGTAGACAAGGAGTAGACATCCAATGGTTATCAGTTTGTTAGTATAGCAATTGTTTGATCCGCAAATGTCAATAACTCAATTCAACCCAAACTCAGAATGAAATCTGACAAGTTTTCTTCCGTAGGAATACCCAGTTTTTTTCGCAGACGGTACCGTGCTGTCTTCACACTGTCAGGCGAAATGTGCAGTACACCTGCCATTTCTTTAATGCTGAAGTTGAGTTTGATCAGAGCACAAATCCGAAGATCGTTGGCACTGATTCCTGGATACAATGTTTTCAGCCGGCTGTAAAAATGAACGTTGGTTTCTTCAAACCATGTGTTGAAATCATCCCATTCTTTGTCCTTCACCAGTCCGTTTTGCAGAAGGCGGCTCAAAACCGGATCACGGACGGGGTCTTTTTCCAGGCGGCTGCGTACTTCTCCCATCAGTTCGTGCTTTTGTTTCATCTGTATTCCCAGAGCACTGATTTTCGATTCCTTCAGTTCCAGTTCTGCCTTCAATTGCTTTTCTTTTATAATTTTCTGTTCTTCAAGGGCTTTCATCAATTCTACTTTCGTTTGTAACAGGATTTGGTCCCTTTGCCGTAGTCTTCTGAGGAATAATATGATCCCACCGGCAACCAGAATCAGTACCATCACTGAACCCCAAAGCAGTGAGGACGTGAGCCGGTGAATGTCATTTTCCTTTGCCAACATTTCCAGTTTCCGGTCTTTACGTGCCACATCAAACTGGATCATCAGATTCTGGCGGATCTGTTCCTGTTCCATGCGGTTTAGTTTTTCCTGTCCTTGTTTTTCCTTTTCCGTCCATTCCAGTGCTTCCTGGAACCGGCCTCTTGATTTCTCCATTTCAGACAGACCCCGGTACGTTTTCAGCAGGAATGAAACATCGGATAATTCCAATGCGATTGAAAGTGCTTCGAGGTATGATTCTTCAGCATCCTGAAAATCATGAAACGATTTCCATTGAAGGTGTGCCAAAGCGGCAAGACTCGCCACCATTGCCTGGCGGTTTCCGGTTTTGTGGGCAATCATTCTTGATTTTTCAAGTTGAAGGCGGGCGTAATCTTTGCGACCATCATCTTCATAGAGAAGGGCCTGGTTTAAAAGAGCCGTTGGCAGATAAAGTGAATCCTTATTTGTCAGATGTGCATCCAGAGCGAGGGAAAAATATTTTGAGCAAGAATCATGGCGATTCAACTGCCGGAATGCGGTACCCATAGAAGTGAAAATCAGACCCCTGTATGAACTGGTATCGCTCACCGGAAATAATGGCAAAGCTTCTCTTCCAAGAGAGATGGTTTTTTCAAAATTGCCCTGTCTTCCTGCAATGGTGGCAAGGAGTTGGAGACAACGGGCCTGGCCGTTTCGGGAAATCCCTGGTTTTGCATGTTCCAGTTCCTGAAATTTTTTCGAAGCGGTTACCGCAAACTCAATTCCCTCTGAGAGAGATGCCCCGTATGATGCGATTCCCAACTGGAGAAGCGCCTCGGCTTCCCCTTGCGGATCTTTTGCTGTCCGTGCCAATTGACGGGCTTCTGAAAAACTCCGGATTGCAAGTGTATCGTTGTCGGTTGACAATGCTTTCCAACCTTTTTGCAGGCTTAATTGCCAGGAAGATCCCTGTGCCCAACTGTGTGAAGGCATCAGAAGATTACCCACCAGGAGAAATCCGAAAAAAAAGCGAACCCAAGGCATAGGGCAAGATTACATTAAAAACCGTATTGCAGGCTCTTTTCCCGTTTGGTACGATGTATACAAGAGGTAGACAGACGGGGGAAGGAGGCTTGCCTGGCAGATGTTAATCAGTGGGTTGTGCCTGGTAAATAGTAATCAGTAAACAGTACTCAGTAAATAGTACTCAGTAATCAGTATTCAGTAACAAGTATTCAGTAACCAGTAAATAGTACTCAGTATTCAGTACTCAGTTGATTGTATGTACATGCCTAAAAAACGGTGACCGGTATTAAGACCTTTGAAATCTTAAAAACGGCCACTGCTTATTAACAAGAAATACCAGTCTCGAATCTAATCCGCCAGTTGGACAAATTTTAGCTGTTCCCGGAATCCGGAATGTTGGTTTTTCAACTCCAACCAGTAGATGCCTGCGGGAAGACCTTTGGTGTTAAAGGTGTTTTCGCTATCATGCAAAATCCTTTCCATGTATACTTTACCATCCATGCCGGTTAACCTGATTTGTGCGGGTCCGGATTCGACTCCTGCAATGTGCACCAGGCCATTTCCGGGATTCGGAAACAATAGGAGCCTTGTTTTCCTGGTCGATTCATCTTTGTTGCCAGTGAAAATAGTGGCCTGGTCCATTTCCGTTACGCAACCATTCGGTGCAACAGCTGTAAACTGCACAGCACTACTTCCACTATACAGAATAGGATTAATGGGATTTCCGGATTGAGGTTGACCATTGATAATCCAATTGTACACATATCCTGCCTGGGGATTAGCCAATTGCAACCAGCCTGGACCAC
>DAIOVD010000012.1:0-8773 GCA_036759185.1 Catalimonadaceae bacterium
TAATTCATCATTCATCATTCATCATTCATCATTCATCATTCATCATTCATCATTCCTAATTATTTATGTCTTCCATCCTCACCTGGGTACTTCGCCTCATACCCGCTCTGATTCTTCTTCAGACCCTGTTTTTCAAATTCACGGCGGCAGAAGAAAGCGTCTATATTTTCTCAACCCTGGGAATCGAACCCTGGGGCCGGATTGGCAGTGGTATCGTCGAATTATTTGCCGGATGCCTTTTGCTGTACCGTCCGTTGAGCTGGCTGGGTGCTGGTCTGGCATTGGGCACGATGTCGGGCGCTATTCTTTCGCATCTGGGTCCGCTTGGAATTGAAGTGATGGGCGACCACGGTCAGCTTTTCGGCATGGCCATTCTCACCTGGCTTTGTTGTGCCGGCATCCTGTTTCAGGACAAAGACCGTTGGATCTCATTTCTTCCATTTTCTTCTTCATCCAAATGAAAAATCACGTCATCATTCTCCTGTCATTTTTTGCATTGTCTGCCAGCTACGCACAGACGGATTCGCCAGCGACAACTCCTCTCAGATGGAACCAGCTGGCCGAACTGACGGTAAGTGGAAACGCGAATCAGTTCACAGGAGCCGCTTCGTGGTTGCATTTGTATGGCGTAGGGAAAGCCCGAAAATTCCGGATCGGGTATGGCGTCCGGTTCAATTCCTACTTTTCAAAAGACCAGGAATTCATCACAGCACCCGCCACGCTCACTTCAAAACAGGAAGGTCCGCAGGTGTTGTTTTCTGAAACCTATGAAGAGAATCTCGACACGCTGAAAGCAGGTTCCGTCAATGTGAATTCGCTGAATGCGGCCATTTATTTGCAGTACGATTTCAGTCCAAAATTTCAGATTGGATTCAACATCGACGCCATCGGTTTCAGTTTCGGGAAGAAATCGTCGGGCAGCATTCAAAGCAACGGTTACGGAAACTTCGCACCGTCTGCTAAACCGTATCCCTTCAATCTGTTGCTGGTGAGCGACAACGATCTGGGCTCCCTCAATTCTGAATTGTATGCCCGCTATTTTTTCAGTAAGAAATGGGCCGTGAAAGCCGGGGCTTCCTTTTTGTTTTCCGAACTGCAAACGGAACGAAAAGACATCCTCGACAACGACCGGTACCGCAACAAATCGCTGACGGTTATGGTTGGGATTGCATATCGATTTTGATTTCGATTGATGAACATATGATGGTGTGGAATTTAAATAGAAGGTTGAAAACCTGGGTTCTTCTGATCCCAGGTTTTATTGCTTTTCAAGGAAAAACATCTGCCTTCATACCCGATACTACCCACTCCAGAATTAAATATTCTCTTCTCCCGACCGCGTATTACATACCCGAAACCGGTGTAGCAGCGGGAGCATTGGCTTATGCCAATCTTTGGAATCCATCTGACTCAACTTCAAAAAAGGGAAACCTTCAACATTATGTTTCAGTGACCCAGAAAAGGCAGGTGTTGCTGGAGAATTCCTGGTTTTTATTTGCCCATTCCAATCGATGGCTGGTAATGGGCAATCTAGATCTCCTTCGGTTTCCGGAGATATTTTTTGGAATTGGATCATCTCCAAAAATGAATTGCCCACCTGTCTTTTACCAGGCAGACCAATTCCGTTTTTCGAATCTTCTTTTGTATGGCATTGTAAAAGATGTGTACCTGGGCATGTTGGTTCGTTCCGAAGCATTGAATATGCCGGAGGCCAGAACAACAGTGGGAATGGAAAAACTAAATATGGTGATTGGAGGCAAAGGATATCTGGTTGGAGGAGTCGGGCCAGCCCTCATTTGGGATACCCGGGATTTTGCATTGAACCCGAAGAAAGGACACTACCTGGACGTCCGTTCTTCATATTTCCTGTTTCCCAACCAACAACCTTTCCGGATGCACAGTTTTGACTTGCGTTCGTATTTTTCCAATCAGGCACAAACAGGCACACTCGCCATGCAGATGGTTTACCAATCTGCCAGTTCGGGTACCCCTTTCCGTATGATGCCTGGCCTGGGAGGGGCAGGACTTATGAGGGGATTTTACTTTGGAAGGCATCGGGACAAGAATCTGTGGGTCCTGCAAGCTGAATGGCGACAAAAAATAGCAGGCCGGTTTGGAGTAACTGTCTTTTCCGGTTTAGGAGATGTTGGATATTCTCCAACTGATCTGATCAGCAATGTGCATCACCATATCGGTGCCGGACTTCGCTGGCAGATTAAAAAAGAAGACAAAGTGAACCTGCGGTTTGACGTTGCAAAAGCGGGTGATGATATTAATGTGTATGTGGTTTTGGCTGAAGCCTTCTGAAATGAGGCAATATGTACTTGTTCTTGGAGCATGTCTGGCTTTTATGCCGGCATCATCGACTTGCGCTGGAACCAGTATACAACTTTCTCCCGATTCCGGAACTGTGGTGCATCAGGAAACAAGGCAATATCCTGAAAAATGGGAGCAGCAATGCCGGATGGCCCTTTCGCATTTTCCAGAATTAAATAACATCAGAATCCGCTTTGTGGAGAAAACCAGACTGGCCCCTCTTGCCACCGCTCCTACATTCCGGAGCCTTTTCCGGCGACATGAAAAAAGGACTTACACGATCACGATTTCGCGAAAAACAATTCGAATGCTGGACTCAATTCTCTTTAAAAATTTATCCACCGATGCCCAGATTGGGGTATTGGGTCATGAACTAAGCCATGTGGCCGATATGAAACGATTCGGATTTTTTGGCTTTCTGCGTCACGCTTTTCTTTATACCTTTTCTAAGAAGTATGGCGACCGGTTTGAATTTAACACAGATCGGATCTGTATCCAGCATGGACTAGGGCTAAAGCTTCTGGCCTGGAGCAGGGAAGTGAGGAACAAGCTGAAAATGAAACAATTCGATCGTGAAAAAAGTTCTGACGAGATTCCGGAACGCTATATGAATCCGGACACTATTTTGAAAGAAATTCAACGAATGGAAAAAAAGTAGAGATTTTTTGGATCCGGGTGGGTGATGATTTCAGAAAACAGACACTAAGAGAAAAACAAAACAATGAAACAATTCCTCAAAACCATTGCTCTTTCTCTGACGGCTTTTATCTCAACCGTTTTCATGTTGCCGGCACAAAATGCACCAGCCTGGAAACTTGATAAATCACACACCTCAGTTACCTTTTCAATCAACCACTTCTTTTCGAAAGTAACAGGTAGGTTCACCTCTTTCGATGGCAGTTTTTCTTTTTCCCCAACCAACCTGGAAGGTAGCAAAGCTGAGTTTTCCATCGATGTGAAAACGGTGTACACGGAAGATGAAAAGCGGGACAAGCACCTTCAGTCACCCGATTTTTTTTATTCCAAAGCCTACCCCAAAATGACCTTTTCCTCCACCCGATTCGAGAAGAAATCTGAAACAGACTATGTCGTCCATGGGAAAATTACCATCCGCAACACCACACGTGATATCGCGATTCCCTTCACAGTAACAGGTGAAATGGATCATCCCATGATGAAAGGCACCCATATTCTGGGATTGCTGGCTACATGCAAAATCAACCGGACCGATTTCGGGGTTGGAACCGGAAGCTGGGCAGCCACCGCAATTGTTGGCGACGAAGTCACCATCGAAATTCCAATGGAGCTTATCCGCAAATAGAACATGAAGATTGTGTTGATTCTGATTTTTACGGTTTTGGTTTTAGGCACCTTATATTCTATTCCAAAACCATATCGCTCGATCGAAAAAAGCGAACCGGAAGGAATCCAGTTTTACCAGGGCACCTGGGAGAATGCTTTGATTCAGGCGCAAAAGGAAAACAAAGAAATTTTTCTGGATGTTTATGCCACATGGTGCGGTCCATGCAAAAAACTGAAACGAAAAACCTTTGCTGATAAAAAAGTGGGAGCCTATTTTAACAACCGGTTCATCAACATCGCCATTAATGGAGAAACGGAAGAAGGTAAGCATCTGGCAGACCACTATGGATTATTCGGATATCCCTCCTTACTTGTGGTTTCACCGGAAGGAAAGGTGACCGGACAAACAAGTGGTTATCATAGCCCCAAAGAATTGCTATTATTTGCCAACTCGGTTCACCGACCACAAACCAAACAACCCTCCACAGCACCTGTAAGCCAATGAAAAGAATCCTGCTCATCTTTGGGTTTATATTTCTGATTCCAATTGCCGGAATCAGCCAGAGAGAGCTTGATTGGGGCACATTTCAGGCACAGGAATCAAATGGGAGTGTCGCACTGACAATTCAGATGAATGCCGGAAAATCATGCGACGGTATCCAGATACTTCGGTCTGATGATGGGCTCAGGTTTACAGAAATTGGTGAAATTCCGGGTGTGTGCGGCGATCCTGAAACAGAACAACGATTTTCATTTTTAGACGAAGCACCGATTTACAACGCTCCGTCCTTTTACAAGCTGATTTATGGCCGGCTGGTTTCGTCCGAAATTATCAGATTGACAATTATTAACCCAGGGGAACGGGCTTATCTGGCTCTTTTCCGTCCAGAAACCGGGAATTGGTCGATCCTCTCAAAAAATCCTTCAAATGAAATCCGGAAACTGGTTGTCTTCAGCCTGAGCGGGAAAGTCGTCGATGAACAGACGTCGGCCGGCACGGAGTTTACAATAAACAGAAAGTTGCCATTTGGTTTGCTTTCATTTTGGATTCAGGGGCAGGTGACAGGCGAAATCATCTACGGCAAAATTGTTCATTTCAAATAACATGCTTGAGAATTCAAAGTTGATTCAGGACCTGAGAGGAGAAAACAACCGGGCTTTTGGGCTGCTGTACAAAGAACATTTTCATTCTGTACGAAACATTATTCTGAAACAACAGGGAACAGAAGCGGATGCAGAAGATCTTTTCCAGGATGCCATGCTGGTGTTTCTGGAAAAAATGCGAAAAGATAACTTTCAACCAACCGCCAGCCTGAAAACCTACATCGTCGCCATCTGCAAATACATCTGGTACAAACGAAAAAAAGAAGGGGACCGATTTGTTTCAATTGAAACCGGGCAACTGAATCTGAAAGAAGTAGAGGAATTTATTGAAGAAGAGAGAACCTACCTGGATATTCTTCAAAGCTATCTGCTTCGGATCACAGACCATTGTAACCGCCTTATTCAGGACATGTTTTTTGCCAATAAATCCTTACACCAGATCAAGACGGAATATGGATACTCAACCGATCATTCCGCCATCAACCAAAAACACAAATGCATGGAGCAAATCCGAAAAGTTAAAAAACAGGACCAGCAATCAACACCTCTTTAAATGATACAAAAAAAACTTACTCTCTTTTTATTAGCCGCGATGGCATCTCTGGGGATTCAGGCTCAATCCACAGAAGAACCCCGGCTGAAAACCAATGCTGACATTGCCTTTCGGTATGGTACCGGACTGGCATCGGGATCCGTATCTTACCTGGCGACCTTCGGTCTGGGAAAAAAAAGGAAATTCCATCTGGGTGGCGGATTAAGACTTGCCCTGGCTTCGGGTTCGGATCTGAATTTTGAAACTGCACCCGCACGTCTCACAGGAAAACCTTCCACGATTGATTCAGTTGAGATTTCGTCATTTACAACGTATTCCACGAACCTTTTTCTGGATGCTGAATATGAAGTTTCGAAGCGGTTAAATCTGGGTTTTAACATTGATCTGGCAGGCTTCAGTTGGGGTCCCAGGAAAAATGGGGTATTCATTTCCGAAAATTCAAGACAAAATATAACCGCCAGACCAACTCCCTATAACATTCTTTTAGTTGGGGATAACGACATCGGTAGTCTGAACTCGGAGCTTTTTGTTCGTTTTAAATGGAAACAAAACCTTTCTGTCCGGGGCGGAATTTCTTACTTATTTACTGAATTTCAGACGGATAAGGAGTATGCATTCAACAACGACCGGTTTCGGAATAAGTCGATGGGAGGATTTGTTTCCATCTCCTTTTTGCTGCCTGGTAAAAAATAATTCCTCATAATCTCTGGAATGTCGCCTATCCGACATTCTGCAAATCGCAGAATCCTGATTTTTGACATGTCTATTCTTCCAATGAAATAATCCGATGAAAACGCTGATCTTTCTATTCCTGATGTTGGGGATGTTCCTTGCTCCTGCTGAGGCCACCTCCTGGAAATTCAGCAACGGAACCGTGGCCTTTTCGATCCGGAATGCCGGACTCACGGTAAAAGGAACATTTGGAAAACTGACGGCCCAGATTCAGTTCAATCCGGATGAACCGGCAAATGCAAAAATCGAAGCGTCGGTTCCGGTTCAGTCAATCGAAACGGGCATAAACCTGCGAAACAAACACCTGAAAAAGCCGGAGTATTTCGATGCTGCAGGTTTTCCGGAAATATCGCTCAGACTCATCCGTCTGGAAAAGGACGGAACCCAATGGAAAGGCAATTTTGATCTTACCATCAAAGGCGTCCGAAAAAACCTGACCCTGCCTGTCACGTTTTCATCTGATGGCAATTCGGCCCGTATTGCTTCAACATTTACCATAAACCGACTGGATTTTAAAGTGGGAGAAAGCTCCTGGACAATGTCCGACGATGTGTCGGTACAACTCACCGCCAATCTGATACCCTGAAAAAATGGATATACGCACACACACCATCGAATCGCTGGAGCAACTGGCTCTCACTGTTTCGAAATTGTCTCAGGATCAATTCCAGGAAAGTCTGGAAACCCTTAACCAAAACAGCATTGGCAAACACGTGAGGCATGTGGTCGAATTTTTCGAATGTCTTCGGATTGGCAACCTCCATTCTGTTGTAAACTACGACAATCGGGAACGCAATCTCCTGCTCGAAAACAATGTCAAATTTACCCTGATGCGAATTCAGGACCTCAAAGCAGAAATCGAAAGGTATGAGGATAAATCGCTCACCCTGCTTGCCAACTATGGTTCCGGCCCAATGGCGATCGAAACAACTTTGTTCCGGGAACTCGTGTACAACATCGAGCATTGTGTGCACCATCTGGCTATTATAAAAATCAGCATGCAGGCGCATTTTCCTGCTATTGAACTGGAAGAAAACCTGGGTGTTGCGTATTCAACCCAGCAATACCAAAACCAATCCTGACCATGTGTACGGTAACCTATCTTCCGCTGGACGAAGGATTTATCCTCACATCCAACCGCGATGAACGCCTGGTCCGCTCCCAGACAGAAATCCCAAAACGATATGATCTGTCGGGACAAACGATATTCTTCCCAAAAGACAAAGAAAGCACCGGCACCTGGATCGCCACTTCAGCACAAGGCCTGAGTCTTTGCCTTCTGAACGGCGCTTTTGAAAAACACGAGTCCAAACCACCGTACCGAAAAAGCCGTGGACTGGTCTTGCTGGAATTTTTCAAATACCGGTTTGCCGACGATTTTCTGGCCAATTTCGATCTGAATGGAATCGAACCGTTTACATTGATCATTGCCTGTGAGCAAACACCGACACCCTACCTGTATGAACTTCGGTGGGACGGGGAAAATTCGCATCTGAAACCGCTCGATCCGGCAGAAGCGCACATCTGGTCTTCCGCCACTTTGTACACAAAGCAGGTTCAGGAAGAACGGGAAATGTGGTTTAAGAAATGGCTTCAGGAGAATTCCATTTTTACCCAGGAGGCGATTTTGTTCTTCCATCATTTTGCCGGAAGAGATGATCACCAGAATGCTTTGGTGATGACCCGCGACAACGACCGGCAGACCATCAGCATTACGTCGGTTCTGCAATCCGGTGCCAGTCGAAAAATCGTGTACGAAGATCTGATCAACCAAAAAATCCACCGGACCCATGTTTACTGAGCCGATGACGGAATCAAGAGAAACAGAAACGTTGCAGGTCTGGCTCAACCAATCGAAACTACAGAACCGGGAAGTTCCACCCGATTCAAAGCAACGGTTCCAGGCACCTGACTGGTGGGTGCGACTCGTCAATTATGAATACTGGCCCTTCTGGCTTTTCTATCTTCCGATGGTTCCGGTCTGGCTTTGGCAAAGTATCCGGAACCGATCGCTGACATGGTTCACGGCTACCAATCAGAATATTGAATACGGTGGGTTTTTCGGAGAAAGCAAAATGGGCATTCTCAACCAGATACCGTCTGAATACAAAGCGGCATGTGTTTCCATCCATCCATCAATTTCAGAAGAAGTTCTTCACCAGATTCTTGATAATGAAAAACTTTCGTTTCCAATGGTTGCCAAACCGAATGTGGGTGAGCGGGGAAATCAGGTGGCAAAACTGGAATCGTTTGAACAGCTCCGTCAGTACCACACAGTTGCTGACGGTCCGTATATCCTTCAGCCCTTTATCACGGAGCCTGTCGAACTGGGCGTGCTGTTTGTCCGGTTGCCTGGAGAAAAAACAGGCCGTGTAACATCGGTGACAGGAAAAGAATTTATGACGGTAACGGGCGATGGCCTGTCAACAGTTGAAGAACTGATGGCAAAGAATCCCAGGTTCCGTTTTCAGATACCGGCCGTAAAAAAAAGGCTGGGAGATGATATTCGTGCGGTACCACTGAAAGGCCAGAACGTTTTGCTGGAACCCATCGGAAACCACTGCCGCGGAACCCGCTTCATTAACCGGAATGACCTGATCTGCGATGAACTGAACCAGGTTTTCAACCACATTACAAAGGACATGGACGGTTTCTATTTTGGCAGGTTCGATCTGAAAGTCCGGTCTGAAAACGATCTGTTCAAAGGACGGCACATCTTTATCCTTGAACTGAATGGTGCCAGTTCCGAACCAGGCCATGTGTATG
>DAIOVD010000012.1:8873-10007 GCA_036759185.1 Catalimonadaceae bacterium
CACATCTTTATCCTTGAACTGAATGGTGCCAGTTCCGAACCAGGCCATGTGTATGACCAGAAAACAGGATTGATCCAGGCATACAAAGACCTGATCTGGCACTGGAATGCGCTGGGAGAAATCGCCCGGCGAAACCAAAAGGCGGGAATTCAGCCTGCATCTGCGAGCGAAATCGTCACCTTAATCCGACAACATTTTACCAACACTTCATCCAAACAAAACCATGAATAAACTTGTCAAAATCGGCTTCTTTCTATTAATGGGAGCCAGTACCGTTTCTGCTCAGACCACCAAAAAGATGCTGGTTGAGCACTTTACCAATACCAAATGCAGCATTTGTGCGAGTTTGAATCCCGGGTTTTACGTCAACCTGCGAAGTCAGCCGGCCGGAATTCAGCACATTGCGTATCACCCGAGTTCACCGTATGTGGGTTGCTTTTTCAGTCAGCAGAATAAAATTGAAAACGATGCCCGCACCAATTACTACAATGTATATGGCGGCACCCCGAAAATTTTGATCAACGGAACGCTGGTTCAGGTGAGCACAAACTACAACAGTCCGACCATTTTTGATCCGTTTGAAAACCAGACCTCACCAATCGAAGTACGCATGAAACAGGAAAAAACCGGCGATTCCATCCGGGTGGGAGTGGTTGTGAAACGAGTGGCTGATGGTGGAACAGCATCGTTGCTGCTGTATGGCGGACTGGCAGAAGATACCGTCAACTACACAGGTTCCAATGGTGAAAGCCGTCATTACGATGTATTCCGTAAAGCAGTTTTTGGAATCAACGGAACAGCTTTCACGGCACCTGCAGCTATAGGAGATTCGATTCAGTTTACTGGAACGGTCTGGTCAAATTCTGCCTGGAACCCGAACCGGTTGTTTGCTTATTCGGTGGTTCAGGAAAGCGGAAACAAAAAACTGGTTCAGTCAGAAGCCTTGCCTGCCGGAAATTTCTCTGTCACCAGTGTTTCGCAAAAAGACAAAATCAACATTCAGATCGTTCCGAATCCGACCACCGAATATTCAATAGTTCAGGGTCCTCTCAATGCAAAGATCCGGGTTCAGATTTCCGATATGCAGGGACGAATCCATCTGGAAAAAACAGTTGTGAGCGGAGAGAAACTGGC
>DAIOVD010000012.1:10107-40534 GCA_036759185.1 Catalimonadaceae bacterium
AAGAACTTCCTCTGGCAAAGTCGGAAACGATTGTCAGACAGGCAGTTTCTGCTTGTCCTGAGTATTCTTGTCGGATTGCTGTCCGGAGGCGCCTCCATTCTGCTCAAGTCATTCGTATTTTTTGTTCATGAATACCTTGAGTCGCTCCGGATCAATGAAATCTGGAACTATGGAATGATTCTGGTTCCGATGGCCGGAATACTGATAACCGTCTTTCTGATCCGAAACCTCTGGCCCAATGACTTCAACCGGGGCATTGCACCCGTTGTTCATGCCGTCCGGAACGCAGGGGGAAAGCTGCCTTTTTCTCAGACCTACAACCACATCATCACCAGCGGAATTACCGTTGGTTTTGGAGGATCTGCCGGTCTGGAATCACCCATTGTCTCAACCGGTGCCGCCATCGGTTCGAATTTTGCGGATTTCAATAACATGCGCATCAAAGAGCGGACTTTGTTGCTGGCCTGTGGCATTGCGGCCGGAGTGAGTTCCGCTTTCAACGCACCCATCGCCGGGGTGCTGTTTGCTGCTGAAGTTTTCCTCATCGAACTGAGTATTTCCGCCATCATTCCCATCATCCTTGCCTCAGCTGCCGGAGCGCTTTTATCCAAGATTATCCTGAAGGAATCGATCCTGCTTCACTTTGAAATGCAGGAGGCCTTCCGGTCTGAAAACCTGCCGTTTTATATTGTTCTGGGTATCCTCACCGGATTCCTTTCCCTATGGTTTTCACGGTCATCGCACAAAATTCATTCATTGCTCAACAAGTTCTCCAATCCGTATAAACGAGTATTGATTGGATCCGGACTTCTTGCCCTCACACTTCTAATTTTTCCGTCCTTTTACGGCGAAGGGTATCAATACATTAAAGACCTTGCTTCTTTTCACACATACAAATTGTTTGAAGGCAGCATTCTGGGAAACTTTATGGAAAGGAAAACCTGGCTCTTCATCGCCGCTATTTTCCTGACGGCTCTTTTGAAAGTATTTGCCACTTCTTTCACACTTGGTAGCGGTGGCAATGGCGGACAGTTTGCCCCCTCTCTTTTTATTGGCGCCAACACCGGTTTTGCATTCGCTATGGCCTGCCACAAACTGGGATTCATTTCCGTTTCGATTAGCAATTTCACCATTGTGGGAATGGCCGGCGTATTGAGTGGTGTATTTTATGCACCTATGACCGGCATATTCCTAATTGCCGAGCTGACAGGTGGCTATGAACTGATGATTCCCCTCATGCTGGTTTCGGCTTTGAGTTATTCGGTGGTTCGTCGGTTTGAACCGGTTTCAATAGAATTGAAAAACATTCGGAAATCACAGAAAACAAGTGATTCAGAAGACATCCGGATATTGAGCCGGCTGGCCATCAACCGGATGATTGAAAATGATTACGAAACCCTGCCGCCTCACATGACCATCCGCGAATTCATTCCGGTTTTGCAGACGTCGACCCACAACACATTTCCGGTGGTCTCATTGGAAGGAAAATTTATGGGACTGGTTGTTTTCAGCCGGGTGAAGGAATTGGTTCTGAAAGATTCTGTCCGTGATAAAGTGACAATGTTTCAGATCATGTCGAAACCAGCTCAGATCATTCAGCACCAGGATTCGGTTTCAGACATTCTGGAGAAATTTGACAGGACCAGAGCATTCCGGCTTCCGGTTTTGGAAGGAGACCGCTATGTCGGATTTATTACGAAAGGAACCCTTCTGAGCGAATACCGGAAGGAAATTCTGAAAGGATCTACTGAGATAACCCCACCATAAAATGTCCGAAAAAGAAAAAGGCAACCTTTTGGGCTGCCTTTCTTTTATTGTATAAGTCGATATTAGTCGGCGTCTGCGAAAGCAGGTTTACCAACGGTTTTATCTTCGAGCACTTTGGCTGCATCTGCTTTGGAATCGGCAAAACGGGCTCTGATTTTTGCTTCGATTTCGTCGCACAATTCCGGATTGTCATGAAGAATCTGCTTCACCGAATCACGACCCTGACCCAGTTTGTTTCCTTCATAGGCAAACCAGCTACCAGATTTTTTCACGATTTCGAGTTCGACACCCAGATCAATGATTTCTCCGATTTTGGAGATTCCTTCGCCATACATGATGTCGAATTCCACTACTTTAAACGGAGGAGCCACTTTGTTTTTCACCACTTTCACTTTCGTTCTGTTACCAGTGATGTTGTCTGCGGATTCCTTAATCTGACCGATCCGGCGGATGTCAAGACGAACCGATGCATAGAATTTCAGTGCGTTACCACCGGTTGTGGTTTCCGGACTTCCGAACATAACCCCGATTTTATCGCGGAGCTGGTTGATGAAAATACAAAGGCAACCGGTTTTGTTGATGGTACCCGTCAGTTTACGGAGAGCCTGGCTCATCAGACGAGCCTGAAGACCCATTTTGCTTTCGCCCATTTCGCCTTCCAGTTCACCTTTTGGAACGAGGGCTGCCACGGAGTCAATTACGATAATGTCGATCGCCCCGGAACGAATGAGGTGCTCGGTAATTTCAAGAGCTTGTTCACCATTATCGGGCTGAGAGATCAGAAGGTTCTCAGTATCGATACCCAGCTTTTCAGCGTAGGATTTATCAAATGCGTGTTCCGCATCGATGAAGGCTGCAATGCCACCTGCTTTCTGGGCTTCGGCGATGCAGTGCATGGTTAATGTGGTTTTACCAGACGATTCAGGTCCATAGATTTCGACCACCCGTCCTCTCGGAAGGCCGCCTATGCCCAGTGCGATATCCAGACCCAGAGAACCGGTTGAAATGGCAGGAACATCCATCACCTTTTCATCACTCAGTTTCATTACGGTTCCTTTACCGTACTCTTTGTCCAGTTTGTCAATGGTGAGCTGTAGGGCTTTTAATTTTTCTGCTTTGTTATCCGACATAATTGATAATCAGTTAATTAGTAAAAATAATGTTTTAAATTTAGTGAGAGCAATTTATAAACATGTTTTTGAATTGCTGTAAGTCGAAGCAAAAAAATGAAGGGTAAACACTGAAAAAATTCAGGACCGGTTCAAAAAGGCCCAAAACAAAAAACCCAGCCAAGGCTGGGTACGAAACAGAAACAAAAAACAGGTTAAAATTCTACGCCGAGTATCGATCGAACCGGAATGGAAAGCCCACCTTTGAGGGAAACATAATCGTCGGAAGTGGCCCAGACGGTTGTGTCTACAACCTTGGTTTCATTGTCGTGGGTACGGAAAAAGATGCGCACTTTACCTTTAAAACTGTTGCCTAAACGTTCGGCACGCTGAAGTGTAAAATGGCGATACACTTTTTCCCACTCTCCTTTCAAAACTTCTGAAGGGGAGAATCTGAACAGACCCAGCTGTTCTTTCGCGATTACGTTTGATTTGTGCATGGCTTTTCAGTAGAAAATTGTTGTATTAGAATATTTGGTTCCTATTTTGTTTCTCAACCTATCCGGCCTTCGCTCGGGTGGGTTTTTACTAAAACGGGAAGTTGATGACTTTCCTTTTTGTTGTTACAAAGGTAATTCAGGAAATAATACAATTTATTCTGGTTAATGTGAAAAAAGTACATCGCAATCGGACAACCAAAACAGAAAGGAATTTCCTAATTTGCCGTCCGGATACAAGATCATTATCATCCTAAAATCCTATTTTTAAATACGTTATATCATATTTCTATTTTGAATGCCAAAAATTGACTGGACAGAAACGCACGACAAAATTCATTGTTCTTTGGTCTTTTCTGATTTTCAGGAGGCATTTTCTTTCATGACCCGGGTTGCCCTCCTGGCAGAAAAACAAGATCATCATCCAAAGTTGACCAATGTTTTTAACCGGGTCGACATCGAACTCACCACCCATGATGCCGGGAATACGGTTACTGAAAAAGACCGGAAACTGGCCAAAGCCATTTCACAGATTCTGGATTCCTCCCATTAACCTGCATTTCCATTCAATATGACATCATCCATCCGGAAAACCGTCACTTTACTTGTCATTGCCACGTGTTTTACTGTAACTGTTCCATTGTTTGCCCAATACCGGCTTCCACAGGCAAAACTGAGCGACGAACGAACCAATGAATTTGTCCTGGTCAATGCCACGCTGGTTCCGGAACCCGGACAGAAAATCGATTCCGCATCCATCTATATTAAGGACGGTATCGTGGTTGCCGCAGGCAAAG
The DNA here is from genome assembly GCA_036759185.1 of Catalimonadaceae bacterium. Classification (GTDB taxonomy): domain Bacteria; phylum Bacteroidota; class Bacteroidia; order Cytophagales; family Flexibacteraceae; genus CAMDMI01. Next base: position 14,278 of record DAIOVD010000012.1, read on the forward strand.
GGATCGCATATCCCAAAAATCTGGCCACACAGGATCTGAAAGGCGCCTGGGTCTATGCTTCTTTCATCGACTTGTTTTCCGGGTATGGAATCGCTCCACCAAAACCCAACACCGATGGCCCGTTTTCACCCGGACCACAATACGATTCCCGCCGGGCAGGAGCGTTTGCCTGGAACCAGGCCCTTAAACCGGAGTTCGATGCCTCATCGGTTTTCCAGCCGAACAACAAAGACGCAGAAGAACTTCGGAAACTGGGATTTGGCTGGGTAGCCACGGGTTCAAAGGACGGTATCATGCGGGGTTCGTCCTCCATGGTTCAGCTCGGTGAAGGAACAAGCAACGAGTTAATTCTCAAATCCGGTTTATTTCAGGGCTTGTCGTTTCAGAAAGGGCAGTCGCCTCAACAATATCCAAGTTCTCAAATGGGAGCGATTGCGCTGTTACGTCAAACATTTCTGGATGCCGACTGGTACCAGAAGGCCTTGCAGAAAGAAACCAACCTGGCTCTCGAAGCCATCAACCGGAACCGCAAATCAGTCTGGGTTTTTGAAACAGGCCAGAAATATGAAGTGCTTCGGGCCGTCAATCTCGCTAAGGAATTCAATCTGAATCTTCTCATTAAAGGAAAAGGTGATGAATACCAGCGGATGGACGAAATCAAGGCAGCTGGTTTTCCACTGATTCTGAGTCTTCAGTTTCCAGAACTTCCGGATGTGGAAGATCCTCTTGATGCCAGTCAGATTTCCATCACTGATCTGAAGCATTGGGAACTGGCACCTTATAACGCAGCCATGCTTTCGGCAAAAGGAATTCCGTTTGTAATTACAGCCAGCGATCTGAAAGATCCGAAGTCCTTTCTTACTTCGCTTCGCAAATCAGTGGAGTGCGGTTTAAAAGAAGAAGATGCTTTGGCTGCCCTCACCACCAAACCGGCATCATTGTCTGGTTTGTCTGCCCAAACAGGCAAAATCAAATCCGGATACAAAGCCAGCTTCTTTATTGCCAGCGACAATATTTTCAAAAAAAACAGCCAGATTCTGGACCACTACATTGCCGGTAAGCGATTCCCGGTCATGGCCAATCCGGTTCAGGAAAAAACAGGTTCTTTCCGGCTGACACTCGGCTCTGACAATGGATTTCAATTGAAGATAAATCTGAAAGACGGCAAACCGGAATTTCTGGTTCTGGCAGCCGACACCCAGAAAATACCGGCAACCGGCAACCTCGAATCCGGAAAAATCAATTTCACCTGCCAGATCAAAAAGCTTGACACAGCCGCACGCTTTCAATTTACTGGATGGGTAACAAATTCTGGTTATCAGGGTTGGTTCATCGGAGGAAAATCTGGTAAGACGAAATGGAATGCAGTGTCAATGGTTCAGGCAAAAGACACCGTTCCGGCTCAAAAGTCAACTCCACAGGACAAACCTGGTGACATCTGGTATCCGTTTCAGGCCTATGGTTCTCCAAAAAGCACGACTCCGTCCGGTAATTCGTGGCTGATTAAAAATGCCACTGTCTGGACAAATGAAAAAGAAGGCATTCTGTCAAACACCGATGTTCTGATCGTGAACGGAAAACTGCAGGGGGTTGGAAAATCGCTTGCCGTTCCTCCCAATACACCTGTGATTGACGGAACCGGAAAACATGTGACCTCTGGTATTATTGATGAGCACAGCCACATTGCCATTTCAAAAGGGGTGAACGAAGGTAGTTCCACCACCAGTATGGAAGTTCGCATTGGAGATGTCATTGAGGCAGACGATGTCAATATTTACCGTCATTTGGCAGGTGGTGTAACCGCAGTGCAGCAGTTGCATGGCTCGGCCAATGCCATTGGGGGACAATCATCTCTTATCAAACTACGCTGGGGCAAGAATCCGGAGCAGTTGAAAATTGAGCAGGCACCCGGTTTCATCAAGTTCGCTTTGGGTGAAAACGTTAAGCAGTCAAACTGGGGAGAATTCAACACGATCCGATACCCACAGACACGAATGGGAGTTGAACAGTTGTTGTATGATGCCTTTTCGCAAGCCAAAGCCTACATCTCGGAAAAGGAGCGTCTGGTGAAAAGTCCGGGAGTGGTATTTCGGAAAGATCTCAAACTGGAAACCCTGGCTGAGATTCTCCAGAAGAAGCGTTTTATTACCTGCCACAGTTATGTTCAGTCCGAAATCAATATGCTGATGCATGTTGGAGACAGTATGGGTTTTAAAGTGAATACCTTCACCCATATTCTGGAGGGATATAAAGTGGCAGACAAGATGAAAAAACATGGAGCCGGAGCTTCTACATTTTCTGACTGGTGGGCCTACAAAATGGAAGTAAAAGATGCCATTCCGTACAATGCCGCGATGATGCACAAACATGGACTGGTGGTCGCCATCAATTCTGATGATGCTGAAATGGCCACCCGACTGAATCAGGAAGCAGCCAAAACGATAAAATATGGAGGTGTCTCAGAAGAAGATGCCTGGAAAATGGTGACGATAAACCCTGCCAGATTGTTGCATCTGGATGGCAGAATGGGAAGTCTGAAAACGGGTAAAGATGGCGATGTTGTCATATGGACTGACAATCCGTTAAAAATATCTGCCATGGCAGAAAAAACCTTTGTAGATGGAGAAAAACTTTTTGATTTGGAGATTGAAAAACAAAAACAAGAAGCCATTTTCACTGAAAGACAACGAATTATCCAAAAAATGTTGAAAGCCAAACAGGGTGGAAGCCCTGTGATACCGGCTCAGCCCAAGGTACAGCACCTGTGGCATTGCGACGATGAAGGAGAATTTTAAAAATAATATATGTCAAATTGAAAACCCGGCATAAAATTAGCTGTATATACAATTAATCTCATGACAATTGAGGGAAAGAAAATTATCATCACCGGAGGTTCTTCCGGAATAGGTAAAGCAACTGCAAAACGATTGACCGAATTGGGCGCACACGTTCTCATAACTGGCAGAAGTGAAATCCGGCTTCAAAAGGCGGCGGAATCCATCGGCTGCCACTGGATTGAAGCCGACGTTTCGAAACCAGAAGATGTGAACAAAACGTTTGATTGGGTTGAGCAAAACTGGAACAACGATCTGGATGTACTCATCAACAATGCTGGTCTTGGCGAATTTGCTTCGATTGAAGAAACGGCCATGGAAAGCTACCACCGGGTTTTCGGTGTCAACATTTTTGGTCCGATTATGATGGTAAAAAAAGCGATTCCGATCATGAAGGCGAAAATGGTTGGAAGTATCGTGAATATAGCTTCGACTTCATCCATGAAAGGCTTCAACAACGGATCCGCTTATTCATCTTCCAAGTTTGCACTCAGGGGATTTACCCAAAGTCTGACAGAAGAAGTACGACAATTCAATATCCGTGTGTTTCAGGTCAATCCTTCTGAGGTAACGACCGCATTGGGAAATCCAGAGCGGGAGGAGCGGAATGAACTTGAATTCAAGCTGGGTGCCGATCAGTTGGCTCAAACCATTGCCGCTTTGCTACAGCTTCCCCAAAAGGCATTTGTCCCTGAGTTATCCGTCTGGGCCACAAACCCTAAATATTAATTCGTAACAATTTTAATTTCTATACAAACATGACAACGTTCAAATCAATCGCCGCTGCTACCCTGATGGGAGCTTTGGTACTGGGTTCTTCTTTCACTGGAAAACTTTCAGGTAGTTTCAAAGTAAACACCGAAAAATCAACTCTGAAATGGTTCGCAACCAAAGTAACAGGTAAACATGATGGTTCAGTAAAACTGGCATCCGGCACGCTCAATTCAGATGGTAAAACAGTCACAGGTGGAAAGTTCGATATCGACATGACATCACTTGTTGTAGCTGACCTGACAGATCCGGGAATGAATGGAAAACTTCTGGGCCACCTGAAATCAGATGATTTCTTCTCTGTTGAAAAACATAAAACCGCTCATTTCGAAATCACCAAAGTGGCTCCGAAATCAGGAAATGAATTTGAAGTATCTGGCAAGATGACCATCAAAGGCATTACTCAGGACATTTCCTTCCCTGCCACCATCACCACAACTGCCAAAGAAGTGAAAGCCAATGCTAAAATCACTCTTGACAGAACAAAATGGGATATCCGTTATGGTTCAGGAAAATTCTTCGAAGGATTGGGTGACAAAGTAATCCACGATGACTTTGTAATCGAACTTAATCTGGTTGCCGGAGCTTAATCCGTTCCAAACTAAACCAAAAGCCCTGGAGAAATCCGGGGCTTTTTTGTGAACTTGCCCACCGAAAAAAGAGCTCAAATGGAAGTTTTACAGGTATCAGGCGGAACGAAAGAGGAAAAATACATTGGCCTGGCCTCTCAGTTACAAAGTCTTTGGTCCGGTGAACCCGACCTCACTGCCAACCTGGCAAATACAGCAGCAGCAATGAGACAGACCTTTCCTTTTCATTGGATTGGATTCTATGTTGTAAAAGCGAATGAACTTGTATTGGGACCATTTCAGGGGCCGGTTGCCTGTACAAGAATCGGATTGGGAAGAGGCGTGTGTGGCACAGCCTGGAAAACAAAAACTACCCAACTGGTGCCTGATGTGGATGCCTTTCCGGGACACATCGCCTGCTCTTCTTTTTCCCGATCTGAAATTGTGGTGCCCATTCAGATTGGTGGAGAGGTGGTGGCAGTCCTGGACATTGACAGCAGTGTACTGAATGATTTCGACCATACCGACCAGCTTCACCTGGAGAATATCTGCGAGTCCATTGCCCGGATCTGGAATCCTTAGAATTTCTTTTTCAATTCAAAGTTTTTTCCGAGGTACACGCGGCGAACGGTTTCATCGGCGGCCAACTCTTCCGGACTGCCACTTTTCAGGATTTTCCCTTCAAACAACAGATAAGCCCTGTCGGTGATACTGAGCGTTTCATCCACGTTGTGATCGGTGATCAGAATCCCGATGTTTTTCTTTTTCAGTTTTGAAACGATGCTCTGAATTTCCTCCACGGCAATCGGATCTACGCCAGCAAAGGGTTCATCCAATAAAACAAAGCTGGGATCTACGGCAAGTGCCCTGGCGATTTCCGTTCTCCGTCTTTCGCCACCTGACAGAACTTTGCCCAGATTTTTCCGAACATGTGTGAGACTGAATTCTTCCAGCAGGCTCTCCATTTTTTCAATCTGCTGCTTGCGGGTAAGGTCTGTCATTTCAAGAACACCGAGAATGTTTTCCTCCACCGATAACGTTCGGAAAACAGACGCTTCCTGGGCTAGGTAGCCAACTCCTTTTTTTGCCCGGCGAAACATTGGAAGATCGGTAATCTCATCCGAATCGAGGAAAATTTTACCGCTGTTGGGTTTGATCAGCCCTACAATCATATAAAACGATGTGGTCTTTCCTGCTCCGTTTGGACCAAGCAACCCAACAATTTCTCCCTGGTTCACTTCCACCGACACATCGTTCACCACCAAACGGCTCTTATACTTTTTGAACAGGTGTTCCGCCCGAAGCTGCATGCTGGAAATGGTAGTTTTGAAATGAACTTCAAATCAAAAGAAAAAGGCGCAGAGAGTGAAGGACTACACCAAAATGATCCAAAATAAAAGGCCGGATTACCAGATCCGGCCTTTTAACACATAAAAACCACAATGAAACAAACAATCAAATATCCAGTTGAATCTCAGCTGGAACATGTTTTGTTTAACACTTTACAAAAATAGTTAAACAAAACTAAAAGTATGGCATTTTACTCCAAAGTTTCTCCATGTTTTTTTTCAATTTTGCCGATGTCACCAACATTCCAAACCTCTGCTTTTGATGAAAACGAATCTGATGGTAGTGTTTAAGCCGGCAATCATTCTGTTGCTTTTGCTTCCTCTCCTCTCTTTTTATCTGTATGAACCCGCAAAAAAGAAGAAGCCAGATCCTTTTCTGTATGCTTATTATAACGGAGACGGAACCAGCGGTTTACACCTGGCCTGGTCAGAAGATGGATTCAAATGGCAGCCACTTAAAAACGGAAAGAGTTTTGTAAAGCCCGGAATAGGTGATTACATCATGCGGGATCCGAATTTGTATCAGGACCCTGACGGAATCTTTCACCTGGTCTGGGCAACGGGTCTGAGTCGTAAAGAAATCGGATACGCCTACTCCCGAAACCTGATCGACTGGTCGGTGCAACGAACCATTCCCGTCATGGAAAAAGACAGTGTCGTTCTGAATGCTTGGGCACCGGAGCTCCTTTTTGATGTGGATGGCAAACGATTTATGTTGTACTGGGCAAGTTCGGTTCCCGGAAAGTTCAAAGAGACTGAAAAACAAAACGATTCCCTTCCCGGAGGGTACCGGTATAATCACCGGATTTACAGAAAGTTCAGCACTGATCTGAAAGAATGGAGTCCAACAGAACTATTCTTTGAACCCGGCTTCAATTGCACCGATGCCACCATCTGCACCGACAGCGGAAAGGTGATGATGTTTTACAAAGACGCAACTCAAATGGGGAAAAACATTCAGAACAACATACGGATGAGTACTTCCGGTTTTGTCAGCGGTGGATTTTCCACCAAACCCAGTCTGGTCAGCCGGCGGGTTTGGGCAGAAGCACCAACGGGTGTCCGGCTCGACAGCCAGTATGTGGTTTACTTTCATAAATACCGCACCCGTAAAATGGGAGCCGTCCTCACGAAAGATTTTAAGAAATGGAAGGATGTGTCAGACAGTCTTTCCTTTCCGAAAGGTGTTCAACATGGAACGGTCCTGCGAATTCCGGAAAAGACAATGGAGAAACTCCGTGAATTGTAGTTCACAGGAGGACAACCCGACAAAGTTTTTCTTAATTTTCATTATTGGGCAAGTCAGAGCAATTTTGTCCCTATGAATCACATCATCCGTTTGCTTCCCGACGCCATTGCCAACCAGATTGCGGCAGGTGAAGTGGTTCAGCGACCGGCATCGGTTGTGAAAGAACTGCTCGAAAACGCCATTGATGCCGGCGCCACAGAGGTTTTACTACGGGTAAAAGAAGGGGGAAAAACCTTCATTCAGGTGGTGGACAATGGAAAAGGCATGAGTGAGCTCGATGCCCGGATGTGTTTTGAACGACACGCCACTTCGAAAATCCGGCAGTTTGAAGACATGCAGAAACTGGCTACCTATGGATTTAGGGGTGAAGCTCTGGCATCCATTGCCGCTGTCTCGCAACTGGAACTGAAAACCCGGCAACCATCCGAAGAAACCGGCACACTGATACGCATTGAAGGCTCTGAACTGAAAGCACAGGAATCGGTCGCCATGGAACCCGGTTCATCCTTTACCATCCGGAATCTGTTTTACAACGTTCCTGCCAGACGGAACTTTCTAAAAAGCAACCAGGTGGAATTTGCCCACATTTCAGAAGAGTTTTACCGGGTGGCTTTATCGTATCCGAATGTTTCGTTTTCCTTTTATCAGGGCGATTCTCTCCTGATCAAAACATCCTCATCTCACCTTTCGAAACGGGTTTCCGCCGTTTTCGGGGAATCCTATCGGGAAAATCTACTTGCTGTTTCCGAAGAAACCGATTTTCTTAAAGTAAACGGCTACATTGGCAAACCTGAGATTTCACGAAAAACAAGAGGCGAGCAATACTTCTTCGCCAACAACCGGTTTATAAAAAACGGATATCTTCATCATGCTGTAGCCTCGGCGTTTGAAGGACTCCTTCCTCAAGCCAGCTTTCCTTTTTACATCCTGTTTCTTGAAATCAGTCCGGAGAAAATTGACATCAATGTTCATCCAACCAAAACAGAAATCAAGTTTGAAAATGAACGGTTTGTGTACTCCATTGTGCAGGCTGCCGTGCGAAAGGCATTGCAACAATCGATGTTGGTGCCAGCCATTGATTTTGAGCCAGTCTCACCCTGGCTTACCCAACTGACCAACCAGCCAGTGACCGAAAAGCCGGTTTTTACCACAGAAGTGAACCCGCCTGCTTCAGGATATTCAAATCCGTACCAAACACACAAATCCACCCGGCCGGATCCCAAATGGGAGAAATTGTTTTCCGCTTCCGGGCGATCGAATGCAACCTATGTGTCTGCTTTTGAGACCAAAGGACAAAGCGATACCGTCCGTTTTGAGGCAACTTCTGAAACCACCGAATCAAGGCAGGTATCGGAAAAGCCCAAGCCGATGAATCTGCACGGGCAGTATCTATTGTATCAGGTAAAATCGGGCTTGATGATGATTCATATGGCACGTGCCTGGGAACGGATCAGCTATGAACGATTGATTCTGAATCTGGAAAGCGGTTCTTCGGCCACCCAGCAATTGTTGTTTCCGGTAACGCTTCATTTCTCAGATTCTGATTTTGCGTTGATTGAAGAAATGGGCGATGAAATCCGGACATTGGGAATTGACTGGTCTGCGTTTGGTGGAAATAGTATTCTGGTTTCAGGATTACCTGCTGACCTATCAAGGCAGGAACCAGGACGTTTATTTCAGGAGTTTCTGGAGCAATACCGCTGGAACCAGGGTCAACTGAAAATCCCGAAAAAGCAATCCATTGCACGGGCTTTGGCCAAACGCAGCAGTACACAGCAGGAATTTCATTTCTGGAAGGAGCCCGAATTACTGGATCTGGTGAACCGGTTGTTCGCCTGTCAGGTACCGGATCTGAGTCCGGACGGCTTGCAGATTTCGAAGATTGTAAGTCTGGAAGAGATTGCTTCCCGGTTTTGAGAAAGGAGGAATCAGATGTAAAAAACCATCTCGACCTTTTTTCCGCTTTCTTCAAAACGGAGCACATCGCAGAGGTGTTTCATTAAGAAAATTCCGCGGCCATCTGGTTTAAGAAGATTTTCTCCGGATGTCGGATCCGGAAGCGTATTGTAATCAAACCCTTTTCCCTCGTCTTCTACCACAAAACTGATTTCTGTTGGGCCTGATTCGCAGGTGAGCCGAACGATTTTCTCTTTATCATACTGATTTCCATGCTGGATGGCATTGTTTACCGCCTCCGTGATGGCGATGAGAATATTGCCATAGACATCATCGGAAATGTGGAATTCCTCCCGGCTGTTGTCGATGAAACTCTCGACAATTTTTATGTTGTCAACTATTGACGGAAATTCAATCGTTACCGGTTTCATAGACCATTATCCTGAATGGATTCAAAATATTTATCGTAAGCGTCCTGATACATTTCTGTCAGTTTCGGCGTTCCCTGAAGCAATTGTTCCTTTTGCGATTTCGCTTTCTGGAGCAATTCTTTCAAATCGGTCGGCAATGTAGTTCTTTCTGCGGATTTTGGTTTCTCTGCTTCTCTTCTTTGATCCTGTTCCCGTTCCATCATGGCTTTCTCGCTCTCAAGTAAACGCGTGAGAATCTGCTGCTGCCGCATGATGGTTTCGGGTGTGATTTTTTTATTCAGCAATTCCCGCTCCGTTTTTTCCATCTCCGATTTCAAATCACCCAGCCCGCCAGATTTGTTTTTTCCCTTCTGCATGGACTTTTCCAGCTCAGAAAGTGCCCTTCGCATGGCTGCTTGTTTCTGGGCAAGTTTGGCCAGTTCCTGACTCATTTGTTTTCCATCGCCCGGTTTCTTTCCGTTTTTCAGCTGTGAAATCTGATCATTGAGCTGCTTTTGCATCTGGCTCATACCGCCTGGCTTAGGTTTTCCTTTCCCTGGTTTTTTGCATGATTTGCTACCTCCTTCTGACTGACTCTGCTGTTGCTGCATTTGTTGCAAGGCATCTTTTAACATAACGGTCAGGTTGTTAATGTTGGTCATCGCCATCTGTCCTTTGGCAGACGCAATATCCGGCCGTCTGGCTTTCACATAGGTCACGGCTTCTTCAATGGCAGCATCCATAGCAAACAGCTCCTTCATTACAAAACTTTGAATTTGCGGAGCCCGCATGGCCAGTGCTTTCAGACTGTCCTTGATGATTTCAGAGTCATCTTTGATCTTCACCTGCTTTTGTGTGAGCGCCAGGTATTTCGGATCCAGCTGACTGACTCTGGAAACCTGTTTGTAGACATCTTCCTGATCAAAAGACAGATGCAGGAGGTTTTCAATGATGGAACGGAGATCCCCAATATCTTCCTGGTCACCTCCGCCTTCCATTTCCATCTGGCTCTTCTTCATCTTCTCGGCCATCTTTTTCATTTTCTGGGCCGCCTTCTTCTGCTTTGAACCAGCCTTCTGCATTTTACCTTCTTTCATCTGGTCCGAACTTTCCTTTTGTTCTTTCTCTATCTCCTTCTGTTCGTCTTCACCCGAATCAATATTGTTTTTATCCTTAAGTTCTTTGTTGAGTTCTTCCATTTGTTTGAGATCGTCCTGCACCTGCTTGAACATCTCATTCATTTCTTTCTGTTCTTCTTTCGCTTTCTCCTTTTGCTCTTCCGACTGCTTGTCGCCGGCCTTTTCATTTTCTTCCCCGGCTTTGTTTTCTTTCTCTGCCAGCTTCTCCATATCCTGAATGGCTTTGTTGAGTTTTTCTTCCACCTTCAGTTGTTTGAGCATTTCCATAGCCCTGTCGAGTTCGTTCTGGATAAACTCATTTTTATCCTGCATTTTTTCGAAAGCATCCTGAAGCTGATCTTTATTCTGGTTCTGCTGTTCCAGTAAGCGCTCCAGTTCTTTGAGCATTTCTTTTGTTTTCTCGTCCAGCAGCTCGTCCAGCATTTTGTTGATCTGCTCCTGCTTCTCCAGCATTTCCTGCGATTGCAATTGGTTATCTTCCTTATTCTTCAGCGCTTTTTCCGCCTCTTTTTTCAGATCCTCGATTTGCTTGAACAGATCTTTCTGTTTCTCCACATAGTTCTCCAGTTCTTTTTTATCCTGCCAGTTGAGCTCCTTTTTCCCTTTCAGGTTCTCCAGCATTTTTTTAGTGTTCTTTTCCAGGCTCTCGGTTTTTTTCGAAAGCTCTTCCATTTTATCCTCGTTTTTTTCATCCAGCCGGTCCATTGATTCAGCCATGGCTTCTTTGGAGGCATCTTTCACATCAAATATCTGTGAAACCGCTGCTTTTGGACCCGACACACCATCGTTGTCCCACACTTTGAAAAAGAGAACAACCGGCCGTTGCTGAATTACGGAAGCCATTTTTCCTTCCGGAGTAAAAACGAATGTCTGGTTTTTCTCCCGGAATGAAAACGGAACCGTAGTTTCCATGATCACCTGCTTGGTTTTTGGATCCTGAATCACCGCTTTCAAACGGGAGAATCCGTAATCGTCGGCAATCCGCCCGGCATAATATTGTTTCGAAAGGGAAACAGAATCCTGAAAAGACCGGACCTGAATTTTCGGAAATTCATCTTCCGTGACTGAAATGGCATAGTTGAATTGCTGATCCATCTGATTCAGCACATTACGGGCATTGATCTGATAATCGGATGTCTGCAGGGCTTTAGTACTGGCCGAAAACAAGTTTTCATTCTTTTTTTCGAACGAAACGGGAGCCGATTTTCCCAACGCCATTGTGGCCGAAAGCAAATGCTCTGTCTCGAGTTCCCATTGAATCTGACTTCCTTTCACCACATCCAGGTTTCCTTCATTTTCCTGAACCATCGGTTGCCTTCCAGTGTAAGAGGGAGGAATAACCCGGATCTTCAAATTGCGGATGTGACCAGGAGGAAGAACTTCCAGTGGCGACGCATCGCTACTGATACTTCCGGAAAAAACGGAAAGCTCAAAAGAACCGGTTTCCAGGTTGTCGATTTTCTGGGAAAACATTCCGTCTTTCTCCCGAACCATTTTGATCGTACGGTTTCCCAACTTCACATAAACCTGTGAAGGCAAGGCAGGGCCTTTTGCTTCCGCCCTGATCACCAATGGCTGGGTAGAGATGATCTGCGATGGAACTTCTGCCATTTGAAGTTCAAAAGGCGCCGGAGGTACAAACTGCTTGTTTGCCTGCATCAACCGTGTGGAACCTTCTTTGACAAAATCGAAAAATCCGATGAAAACCAGCAGTCCGATTGCAGCCAGGGGCAGTACTTTTTTCCAGACAGAAGCCGGAATGGTTACCTGAATTTTGCCCGGAATATCGAGTCTTTGAATCACCTCCTGCTTCTGACCGAGGCTCAAACTGATGAGCCGGTTGTTTTCTCCCCTGAGGCTAAGGGCCAGCAACTGAAGGTAATTGATTAGTTTGTCATCCACAGATGTAACCTGTCCGGAAATTCTACGCGATAGGGATTCAAACTGGGGAAGGGATTTTGTATTCCGAAGCTGCCACCATGGCCGGACAATAAAGTATCCAAGCAAAAATGAAATGGTTCCGGAGTAGACAATAAGAATTGTTTCTTTAACAGCAGGCGATAAATATAAAAAGTATTCCAGCAGAGAAAACAAAGGAAAAAACAACAAGGTTCCGGCTACGACACCCGCCAGAAGCTGGTACAATACACGGAGAATCCGCTTTTGTTCGAAGCGGTTCATGTCTTGTAATACTTTGTTTTCTATCATGGGCTGAGTTTGGTGGAGAAGAATCCTCTAAACGAGTGCTTCGGTCATCGGATTTATGGCGACCACCGATTTTATTTCCGGCATGGCATATTTGATGGCGTCTTCCACTCCGGCTTTCAGCGTCATGGCACTCATCGGACATTCGCCGCAGGCTCCCTGCATTTCAACTTTCACCACCCAGTCTTCCGTTACTTCCACAACCCGGATGTTACCACCATCGGCCTGAAGATAGGGCCGGATCGGATCGATGGCTGCTTCCACTCGTTCTATTAAGGTCATGTTTATGTTGTGTATGAGGATGCGAATTTAAGAAAGAATGGGACTTTCTGTCACCGGAGTTTCAAGCTGGGCATTTTTTATAGCGACCTGCTGAGCTACATTCTGTGCCAGCTCTGAAAAAGCTTTGGAAATCGGCTCGTCTTCATGCATCACAATCGGAACACCACCATCTCCCGCTTCCCGCACCGACTGAACCAGCGGCACTTCTCCAAGAAATGGCAATCCATAACGCACTGCCAGGTTCTTTCCGCCATCACGACCAAAGATGTAGTATTTGTTTTCGGGCAATTCAGGAGGAGAAAAATAGGCCATGTTTTCAACAACTCCCAAAACCGGAACTTTGATCGGGGTTTGTCCGAACATGGAAATGGCTTTCACCGCATCGGCCAGTGCCACACGTTGAGGAGTGGTTACCACCACAACGCCGGTCAGAGGCACCGTCTGTACCAAAGTCAGGTGGATATCACTTGTACCGGGAGGCAGATCGATGAGCAGATAATCAAGTTCACCCCACTGACAATCCATGATAAACTGTTTCAGAGCAGAACTCATCATAGGACCTCTCCAAACAACGGCTGTATCTCCATGCGCAAGGAATCCAATAGACAAAAGCTTGATTCCCAGCCGCTCTACTGGTACCAGGTAGTTTTTTCCGTCGATCACCACCACTTTGGGCTGGGCATCTTCCACACCAAACATAGTCGGGATACTGGGTCCTGAAATATCGGCATCAATCAAACCAACTTTGGCTCCGTTCCGGGCAAGGGCCAAAGCCAGGTTGCTGGTCACCGTTGATTTCCCAACACCTCCTTTTCCGGAGGCTATGGCCACAATATTCTTGACACCTGGCAACACAGGTCCTGAATTTTCGCGAAGACTGGTCACTTCAGCGTTCATGTCGACTGTCACCGAAATACCGGTTCCAAAATCTTCATGCAATGCTTTCAGACACCGTTCTTTGATCAACTCTTTTAGCGGACAGGCCGGTGTTGTAAGCTGAACGGTAAACCGGATCGAATTTCCGTTAACCTCCAGTTTTTTAATCATTCCCAGACTGACCAGATCATTTTTAAGATCCGGTTCCTCCACCCGGCTTAAGGCCTTCAGGACATTTTCGTTGGTTAAATTTTGCATAGTTTGTGTTTGCAAGGAGCTTCCAAAATAATACCAAAATCATGAATCGGTGAAATTACTGACACTATGCCGGAGCGACAGACCTGACTTTGTCCGAAATATTGGAGTCTGTGGATTTCCGGTAAGGCAGGATTTAGAGAGCTGTATAGGAGAATCAAACCGAATTCAACAGTTTTGCAACGTTATATGTTGACTGACCTAAGGTTGTTTTTTTACATGAAACAGTTCCCTGGTTACACATATCAGAAAGAAATATTGTCCCTGAAAACGATGCTGATTGCCGGAGCCAAAGGATTTGCCAAACAATTGCTTGACGTGATTTACCAGCTGAAACTGGAAAATGAAACCCGGTTTTTCGATGACCTGGATGAAAACATTCACCAGTTGTATCAGTTTCGGGTTATCAAATCCCTTCCGGATGCCCGGCAGTTTTTTGAACAGACGGGGCCGGAATTTTCTCTGGGAATTGGGAAACCGTCCGTCCGAAAGCTGCTGACCGAAAAACTGACAGGTGCAGGTGGGGTATTAACCAGTGTGATTTCTCCATTTGCCCGCATTGCGCCTCATGCACAAGTTGGAAAAGGATGCACCATCATGACGGGAGCGGTTGTTGAAAATGATGCGGTCCTGGGAAAAGGAGTTCTGGTTAATCTGAATGCTTTGATATGCCACGATTCAGTGGTGGGTGATTTTTGCGAGATTTCACCCGGTGTTATTCTTACGGGAGGCACGTCGATTGGTGATTACTCTTTTGTAGGAGCTGGTGCCATTATCAACCCGGGTATCAAAATCGGATCGAATGTGATAATTGGGTCCGGAGCCGTTGTTTTGAGAGATGTGCCGGATTCTGTTAAAGTGTACGGTGTGCCGGCAAGAGGGGGAAAGGTGAATGAACCCTGAGAAAGCCGGCATTCGTATTATCCCAACCCGGTTTTTTTATCGACTTCTTTTATCCAGAGGAGGTAGTCCACAAAAATGAAAATGACCAATGAAAGCAACATTAAAAATTTGGACTCCAGAATATACACATTGAAATAGTAAAAATTCACATATGAATACAGAGTAGAAAAATAAGCAAATGTTGTGATCAGAAGTACGACCCCACTGAAGACATTTACTTCTTTATGCCGGCAGATCACGAGTGGTATAAAAAACCCAAGGATGCTCAGTTTATAATCATGGCTCACACTGGGTAAAACACATGACGTCAGAGCAAGAATAGAAAGGAAATGAGGAAGAGAATTGTGGAGCTGATTTTTAAAATTCCGAAACACAAAATAGGCAATAATCACCATAAACAGAATTATGACGATGGGTTTAATCCAGGTATAACCGTACATAATATTGAAAGAGGTTAAAGAGTGATTGCCTATCCAGGAAGTCTTGATATCCGAGTATTTCGTCATAATCCGATAGTACCACTTAAAGATTGACAGACCCAGAATGAGAAACAGGATGACGTTCGTGACGCAAACCGCCAGAACCATTTTGAGTGCGTCTTTAATTTTTGAGTAGTCTTTTATCAAAGCAGGTGCAAACAAGATCGGATAAAGCTTCAGGCTGACAGCAAGACCAAACAGGATCGCAGGCAAAATAATCATGCCCTTCCGTGAAAGAAATATGGCGGCAATGACAAGGCTGATCGCCAGAATATTCCATTGCCCCCTTTCAATTTCAAATAAAAACCCGTAGGACGTTGCATACAGAATCAACAATGAAAAGAACAACCATTTATTCTCAAGCTTTGCTACCACCACGACCAGACCAAATGAAACTGCTGTGGCCACAAGTGTGAGCAGGGTAATGAAGTAGAAATTATTGCCCCAATCACTTTTCGCTACAATGGGGAACAGTAATTTCCCAAGTGGAGAATATGGAATCATATACTCATTGAGGGACATTTTCAGTGTGGCAAAGAAATCGAGGCCAAGATTCTTTGCCTTTGGGACACCCTCAAAATAACTCATAGAGTCTGTCACACAAAAGGTTGGAATAAAGTAAAACAGAAAATAAGCCGCCAAAAAGGCGAGGCCTATAATTGTCACCGGATTCCGGAACGTTAAAGTAGAATTCATGCCAGCTGAAAAACGGACCAAATAAACACAACTACCAACAAATATCGGCAGCACCCTTCCTGATGGAATCAAAACAACCTGACTACAGACGGTGCCGAATGATTCCGAAACCAGGAAAAATGAGCCCGGCCAGCTTCTGAAATGGTTCTGGCCCCTTGTGAACAGGAAAGATTTATCACAGGATAATTAGAGGAGTCTATTACTTTTACGGGGATAATTTCCGGCCAATGTTTCATTTCAATTTGTAACTCCTTCATTTCAATTGAGTATCGTGGGCTTTTCAAATCAGTATTTTTCAGGAACCAACAGGTTGGGATAAAGAGTTGCTCAAAATGAATCACAATCTGATTACAGGATCAACCGGATTTTTAGGCGGCCGACTTCTGCACTTTCTGAACCAAAACCAACCTTTCCCTTCTATTCAGATTTCCCGGACCACAACAAACTGGCCTTCTCCTTCTGCGATCAGTTCCATTTATCACATTGCCGCTTCTGTTGTATATGGACTCCAAAATGGAGATGACCTGTATGCAAGCAATGTGAAATTAACAGCTGATTTATGCCGGTTTTATCCTGAAGCCAGATTTGTATTTTCATCTACAGTCTCAGTCTACAGTCCGGACGGAGATTCCAAAACCGAAAAATCGGGTCCAGGTTGTTCACTCCCCTACGGCTTGTCAAAGCTTTGGGCCGAACAACACGTGAAAGGCCAGAATAACCATGCCATTGTCCGGTTCTCATCTTTGTATGGACCAGGGATGAACGAATCCACACTCATTCCCCGGTATTGCAATCAGGCATTGGAAAAAGGGGTGATTCAGGTCTGGGGAACAGGCCATCGTAAGCAGGATTATTTGCATGTAGACGATGCTTGTTCCATTTTACAATCGGCCATGATGTCAACCGTCAATGGTACATTTCTGGGTACATCCGGAAAATCATGGTCAAACAATGAAATCGCAGAAATAATTGCCGGTGAAACCGGTGCAAAAATCCAATGGGTGAATGAGGACAATTCGCCCTCTTCCTTTTATAACAACACGATCACGAAAACACAACTCAGTTGGAATCCCTCCGTGGAAATCGAAAATGGTATTAAACAATATTTAGAATGGAAAAGAAAACAATCCTTGTAACCGGAATCGGAGGAAATGTTGGTCAGGGAATAATCCGGAATTTACGGTTCTCCGGATTGGACTTTCGTATTGTCGGAACAAATTCTGCCCCGTTCTCCGCTGGTAACTATCTGGTTGATAAATTCTATCCGGTTTCGTTTGCCTATGAACCCGGATATCTTCAGGAAGTAACAGACATTGTAGAAAAAGAGAATGTTGACCTGATTATCCCTTCAACAGATTTTGAAGTATATTTTTTGTCTCATGCCGCCCGGAATTTCCCTTGTCTCATTGCCACTTCAGGACCCTTTGCCTCCGAAAACTACCTGGATAAATTTCTGACCTGGAAACATCACTCGAAATCAGGAATTCCATTTGCAAACAGCATTCTTCCTTCGGAATACAAATCAGATTTTGCTTCAGCACTGGCAAAACCAAGGAAAGGAAGAGGCTCGAGAGGAATCATGAAAAACAACTTTGATGCCTCAAAACTGACCGACGATGAATACATGATTCAGGAACTTCATGAAGGAAAGGAAATTACCACTGCCGTTTATGTTAGTTATTTAACTGGTGAACTGAAAGGATTGATCAATATGGAAAGGTCTTTGGATAACGGGACGACAAATTTCTGCAAAGTCAACTTCGAATTCGATACGGAATTAACGCAGATGGCTGAGAAAATGATCCGCCATTCTGATCTTCGTGGATCGTTCAACATTCAGTCCATTGTTACGAATAACGGTGACATTATTCCATTCGAAATAAACTGCCGGATTTCCGGGACGAATTCCATCCGAACACATTTTGGTTTCAAAGATGTTGAATATACTGTTCGGGAACTCCTTTTTAGTGAGGCCATTCAAAAGCCTGCCATTGTCCCTGGTGTGGCACAAAGAATACTTTTGGATGTGATATATCCGGGATGCACCAACGAATCCCAACTGAACAAAGACGCAACCGATCATTTTATCGTTTTCTGATGGTACTTCTTCTGGACGCCGCCAATACCTTAATTCATAAACCATCCTTTGCAAGCAAATTTCTTGCGGTTCTTGAGTCACATTCACTAACGGTGGATCCTGAACGGTTTGCTTATCACCATAAATTACTTTCTGAAGCAATCGAGTTTCCTGATAAAACCAGCAAAGCGTTTTATTCAGAATTTAATTCCATGCTTCTTTATTCTCTGGGTCTTATCCCCGGACCCCAATTGCTGGAGGAAATTTTCAGTACTTGTTCGTATTTACCATGGGAGCCGTTTGATGATGTGAAAGAGTTAAAAAACTGGCAAGGCCGGATTTCCGTTTTATCAAACTTTCACAGTGGGCTCACTGAAATTCTGAATGAATGTGTGCCGGATGTCTTTTCATCCATGCTCATTTCTGAAAAATCGATGTACCGAAAACCAGATCCCCGCTTTTATCAGGAAGCGATCGATCATCTGGGGTGCGAGCCAAAAGACATTGTTTACATTGGCGATTCTCCGAAACTTGATCTTCATCCGGCGCAAATGGTCGGAATGAATGCCTGGCTCATTGATCGGACAAACTTTTATCCTGCATCTGATCGCAGGATTTCTTCTTTTGCAGAAATTTTATCCCTAGCCGGCCGATGAAAAAACTCTCTTTGGTTGTACCTGTCTATTTTGAAGAAGACTGCATTGCTCAGTTTCTGAAGGAAACCATTCCGGTTTTGAAAGGTTTGGGTATGAACTGGGAAATCGTTTTCATCGACGATGGAAGTACAGACCGGACCACCGAAATCATCAAAGAGTTTGCAGTCAATGCTCCTGAAGTCAAACTGATTGAGTTTTCATACAATCAGGGGAAACAGGCAGCTGTCAGTGCCGGAATTCGGTATGCTACCGGCGATTATCTCCTTTATATGGACCCGGATCTGCAGGATCCTCCGGATGAAATTCCACTGTTTGTTTCGAAAATTGAACAAGGCTACGACCTTGTGTTCGGGATCAGGAAAGAGAAAATGGATTCCGGAATCAATAAGATTTATTCTAAGATTTTCTGGGGTACTCTGAATCGGTTCACAGGTCTAAAAATACCAAAAGGACTCGCTGTGATGCGGATTTTCAACAGGAAATTCGCAGATAAATTCCTGGAATACAGTGAGCAAAATCGCTTTATCGAAGGTATTTTTATTCACATTGGAATGAAAAGAACGGAAATTGAAGTGAGCCAGCGAAAGCGTTTTGCCGGAAAGAGCAAGTTCAATTTCAGACGAAAAATGGACCTGGCCTTTAATGCAATATTCGACTTTTCAGAGTTGCCTTTGAAGCTGGCAGTCAATCTGGGAATTTCACTGTCTTTTCTGGGACTGCTTGCAATGCTTGTTATTGCCTACATCAAATTCTTCATTTTTGATTTTGCAGCTGGCTGGCCTTCCCTTTTGAGTGCCATTGTGCTAAGTCTTGGACTTCAATTGTTTTTTATTGGAATTGCCGCTATTTACATTGGCAAAATCTATCGGGAGAGTAAAGGAAGACCGCTGTTCTCCATTAAAGAATTCACGAATTTTGAATGAAAAAAGTAGCCATAATTGGTGCCGGAGATTTGGGAAGACTAATCGCCCATCATATTTCACAATGTGGTGATTATTCAGCGGTTGGTTTTTTTGATGATTTTGCAGAAGAAGGATCGTTCATAATGGAATTGCCGGTTCTGGGCCCGCTGTCCAGAATAAATGATCAGTTTGAAACCGGACTATTTGACCAACTCATGATCGGAATCGGATACAATCATATGGCATTCCGGAAGTCCGTTTTCGAAACCTATGCCAGTTCAATTCCATTTGCGACTCTCATTCACAACAGTGCCTATGTTGATCCATCTGTAAAGATCGGGCAGGGGTGTTTTGTACTTCCTGGTTGTACGGTTGACGCTCATGCAGAGTTGGGAGAAAATGTACTTCTGAATACCGCGTCAGTTGTGGCTCACGATTCTACCATCGGTTCACATACGTTTCTGGCTCCTGCAGTTGCGGTTGCCGGAAAAACACAGATTGGTGATTGTTGCATTCTTGGAATAAATTGCACCGTAATCGACAATCTGAGAATTCATCCGAATATCAGGATTGGTGCCGGAGCGGTAGTATTATCAAACCTTGAAATATCAGGTATGTATGCCGGAATTCCGGCGCAACTAAAAAAAGTCTATTCATGATTCCATTCAACAAGCCTTACCTTACCGGAAAAGAAGCCCACTACCTTTACCAGGCTGTCTTATCAGGCAAAATCAGTGGTGACGGTATCTTCACCAAAAAATGCCATGATTTTTTTCAGAATAACAATCTGTTTAAAAAAGTCCTTCTCACTACTTCCTGTACCGATGCACTGGAACTGGCAGCCCTTCTTCTGAACATAACACCTGAGGATGAGGTCATCATACCTTCTTATACATTCGTGTCTACGGCCAATGCCTTTGCATTGAGGGGTGCGAAAATCCGCTTTCTGGATTCCAGACCTGATCATCCGGGAATAGATGAAAGCAAAATTGAGGAAGTGATCAATGAAAAAACAAAGGCCATTATTCCGGTTCATTATGCTGGAGTAGCGACCGATATGGATAAAATAAACGAATTGGCCATCAAGTATAATCTTCATGTTGTGGAAGATGCTGCTCAGGCAATTGATTCATTTTATCTTGGGCAAAACGGAAAAACTCCATTGGGTGCCTGTGGAGATATGGGTTGCTTTTCATTTCATGAAACAAAAAACATCATGGCCGGTGAAGGAGGAATGATCAGTTTGAATGATGAGCAATATTTTTCAAGAGCCGAAATTTTACGGGAAAAAGGAACCAACAGGTCCGCGTTTTTCAGAGGGGAGGTGGATAAATACAATTGGGTCGACATTGGTTCCAGTTTCCTGCCAAGCGATATCATAGCTGCTTTCCTGTATGCACAACTGGAAAACCTTGAAACAATTCAGCAAAAGAGAAAATCGATCTGGAACCAGTATTTTGAAAATCTTGCCGATGTTGAAAAAGCGGGCCACCTGACCCGTCCTTTTGTACCGTCATATGCAACTCAGAACGGCCACATGTTTTACATTGTTTGCCGCAACCTTGATGAGCGCACCAGGCTGGCTGAACACCTGAAAACAAATGGCATTTATGCAGTTTTTCATTATCTCAGTCTGCACAATGCACCTTACTTCAAAGAAAACCATGACGGCCGGCCTCTCACTGAATCAGACCGTTATACCGATTGTCTGTTGCGCCTTCCCTTGTTTTATGAACTAGAACTTTCGCAGGTGGATATGATTTGTGACACCATCCGTGGGTTTTACAACAAGTAGTATCGTCAGAGCTGGCTGCTGAGTATTCCGATACCTTCTGTAAAAGAATGGGGTTGATATCCCAGAACGGTTTCCGCTTTGGAAATCACAAAGCCGGTACGGGGCGGCCTTTTTGCTGGTTGTGAAAATGTTGCTGCTGAAGCCTTCACAATAAGTGATGAATCCAGGTTGAAAAACCGGGCGGTTTCGATTGCCATCTGGTATGGCGTGAGAAAATCCTTTCCTGAAATGTTAAAAATACCTTCGGCTTTTTTCTCCGCAATCAGCAAACAACCGGCAGCCAGGTCTTCTGCCAGAGTTGGTGTCCTGAACTGATCGTCCACAACCTGAATTTGCTTTCCTTGTTCCAGACTTGACCTTACCCATAATATAATATTACTGCGACTCAAACCTGGGGAAATACCGTACACAAGGACCGTCCGGACAATGGCACAGGAGCAGGTCGCATTTTTCACAAGTACCTCGGCATCGAGTTTACTCTGGCCATACACGCTGATGGGATTGGGTTTGTCATCTTCAGAATACGGACCGTTTTCGCCATCAAAAATAAAATCCGTTGAAAGATGAATCAGATGGGAACCTGTTTGATTGCAAGCGGTCACAACATTTTGGGTCGCCACCACATTGAGTAAATGGCAGGCCTCCGGATTCAGTTCACAATCATCTACATTGGTCATAGCAGCTGAATGGATCACCACATCGGGGTGAAACGCAGAAAAAACCTGCATGACATCGTTCAGGTCTGTAACATCACAATTCTGATATTGTGTATTAACAGGCAACTGAGAAATACGGCAATCTCCTTTCCCGGTTGCAAGAACAGTATGGATCTTCATTCCTGGAGCTGCCACCAGTTTCTGGCCTAGCAATCCGTTTGAACCTGTGATGAGAATTTTCATGCTACATACTTAAATAGAAGATCCTAAATAAACAGACATTTTTGAGGTACATCATTCCGCAAACTCCATGCGCCAATAAAACAAATGCACAAAGCCCTCCTTTCCAGTTTAGCTGCCGGAAGGAGTTCTCCGGTACTATAAATGGAATTGCCAGAAGTACAAACAAATAGTTCACAATGGACGATTGCCAGACAAAATTCGGAGAGATCACTCCATCTACATAATCCACAAATGAGAATGAGATGAAATAACCAAGCAGCACAAAAAAGAAGGCTGCGAATAAAAAAAGGTCCTCAAAAATCCTCTTGTAAAAACAAATCATAATCACCCAACCAATCGTAAAACCTTCTGCCAGAACTCTGAGGTGATTTAATGGGCTTCCAAAAAGAAACAGGAAATGAAATTTTGCCTGAAATGCTACCAACGTGTTGGCTTTGAGGTAAAGTGATTGAGCGATGATGAAAAATACGATCAGTGTAGATAGCTGTACTGTCTTGAGCAACTGAACAGAAAAACCTCTTTTCACCAGGACCGCGAAAGGGAAAACCGGAGCAAAACAAAAAAGGAAGCTGGGTTTAGACAGGCAGGTGAGAACAGCAAACAACATCGCCCATTTAAAATACAGGCTTTCACCTGTTTTAAAGTACCGCATCATATTTAACACCAGAGCCAAAGCAAATGGTATTGAAACATTCAGAGTGCCATTGTGAAAATAGTTGATGCTGAGAGAATTAATCATATAATTCTCAGAAAAGAACGGAATAGGTATTGCAGCCTGAAGAACCAGAACAGCCCCAAACAACAATAGGCTGATTTCCCTATCAAAGTATTCCTCAAGGATTTTTAGGGAAAGCAAAATTTTGAAATACAACGCCGCCGAAAAAATGACAAATCCGGCAAATAACAGATATGAGTACTTGTGCGTGAAAAATGAAATCAATTCCAGCAAACTAAAAAATATGGGATGGACTGGATAGTTGTTTGTCGCAAAGGCCTTTTCGGCAATTCCAATATGCAGAACCAGGTCCGGCCGGTCTACTTTGAAAACCAGAATAATCATTCCATAAAGCAAGACACTCACTGTAAGAGAAATGAAGTGAATCATCCCTGGTGGTACTTTTTGGAATATGAATGATCTCATGGAACGATGGATGACTGAATTGAAAACCTCTTAAACTTTTGATTTTCAACCTGTAAACTTTGAAACAGAAATTCCCCTACTACCTGTGCTCCTTTGGGTGTCAGGTGAATATAATCTTTACCTGCCAATGGGGGACTGGTTTTGGACCATGCAATGATAGAATTTTTCCCTCCCATTACCTGATAAAGATCCCAAAAAGCACTGTTGGTCCGGCGGCAGGCATTCATCTGGGCCTCCATAACCATTGGAATAGTTTCAAATGTATTCCAGACACCGTCCTTTTTCTGCGCCATATCCGAAACACCAACGACCAGAACCTGAACACCGGGCGCCGACCTTTTAATAGTTTGAATGGCCTTGACAATACTGTTCTCGTACCATGTGTATGAGGTGGAGGCATATGGAACTACATTAATCCCAAATTGCAGAATCACAAATCTGACCCCAAGTTTCCGTACCTGATCCTGAAGGAACCTGGGATTTATTTTCAACAAGTCTAATCCAGAGCTGCCCCGCAAAGGAATATTGTCGACCGCCACTCCAGACTTGCAATCCAGACAAACCCCGTACAAATCCGTTTCCGGCCCTGTCGTAACCCGAACCGAAAACTTCCTTGACTTTGTCTTCATTGGCCACGTGACCAACCTGAGAGAATCATTCGCCGGAAAACGCCTGGTTTCAATCTCTTTGTCTGGATCACTGATGACCATTTCAATGGAAGATCTAGAATTCCGGCACAATAAGGTTGCTTTCTCAAAATAGTTGTTGCGCTTATATCCCTGTCCATTCAGATCAAACTGGATTTTATCCTTAATGAATGGTTCTGTTTGAGCAGAGTCTTTCATCAGTCTGAAATAGCTGTGAAGGACGGAGTAATTGGAATGAGGCCCGGGTTTGGGCTTTCCATACAAAACGTATTTTACCGGATCTGTAGAATTCTGGATCCGCAAATATGTTCTGGAGGCGATTTCCTCATGAATGGGCAAAAGGCCTGGTCCACATCCACCATATTGTTGCTGAAGCCGTTGCCTGAGATATCCGGTAATCCGATCCCCTTCAATCTGCGAATCCCCAATGTGGAGAATCCTCACTACTTCTGAACGGGATTTTGCAGAATCCAACTGCCTGAATAACGGAAATAAAATTGTGGAATCCCCTGCAGGATATTGAATACCTGAGGCTGAATCAATATGAAAGCTGACATCGGCCAACGGAATCATGGCGGTATCAGAAGTAGAAGAATCTCCCAAATAATCTGCATTGATCACAGAATCTTCTGCCACCAGCAGATTTGTCTTTTCCTCCAGTTTAATAAGCCTGTCCTGAATGAGGCGGTTGGACTGTTGACTGGTGTCGACTGCTGCGAAATCACGGAACCGGTAGAAATGAATTTCTAAACTACCTGCTTTAATGCCATTGGGAAAAAACTCCCCCAAAGCCAATAAGCTTAGTCCGATGAAAAACAGAAAAAGAAGAGAATGAAATGGCCGCATTTAAATAAGCCCGCAAAACTAACAAAGGTTCGAAGTTTTGATTGAGTAAAAAGGAATAGATTTCCCGATCAATACTGCATTTTTGCACCCACGTTATTGCATTATGAAAACCGATTTAGCCAAGCGAGTGGACATCCGAAACAAATCGGCTTCTTTCGAATTTGAAATCCTCGACAAATTAACCGCCGGAATCGTCCTCACCGGTACTGAAATCAAATCTGTCCGCCAGCAAAAAGTGAATGTGCAGGACAGCTTCTGCCAGTTCAAGGGTTCAGAACTGTATCTCGTCAATCTCCACATTGCCATTTACACGGAGGGCACATACAACAATCACATTCCGAAAAGGGAACGGAAACTTCTACTTAAAAAGTCGGAGATCCGGAAATGGCAGGGAAAAATGGAAGAGAAAGGACTCACCATTGTTCTCACCCGGTTGTTTATTGACGAAAACGGACGTTGCAAAGTTGATATTGCCCTCGCCCGTGGAAAGAAAATACACGACAAACGAGACAGCATCAAAGAGCGGGATCTGGCCCGGGAAATGAGACGCAATGACTAAGAAATCAGTTCTGATCCTATTTTTTCTGCTGGCATCCGTTATTGGGCTTTCAGCTCAGTCGCCGGCAGAAATCTGGAAAACAGCATACCAGCAGGCAAAAAGCAACAAGTGGAGTGACGTTGTTTCGACACTTAAACCCCACATTTTTCCCCCACCGGACGATTCACTGGCTCCGGCACTTCTTCAGTTGTATGCGCTGGCGAGCTGGAGAAATTCCGATTATGCTTCGGCTATCGTTACAATCGAGAAAATTGAAACCGACTATCGGACCTGGAAAGAGTTCTCTGAAACCCTCTATCTGAAAGGTGAAATTTTCTGGAAAAAAAACCGGTTTGAAGAGGCATGGAGTTGCTGGATCACTCTTGATAGCCAAAATTATCTGGGCAGAATCCGAAATACAACCAAAACATCCTTTCAGAAAGTACCACCCGATTTATTGTCAGGATGGAAAACGATCTCTCCATTTCGTTCTGTGGCAATATTCTCTCAATGGCTGGCAGGTGAAAGCACGTCAACAATTGTCCGAAACACCAGCCTGCCGAAAATCGGAATTGTTCTGCCCTTCCAGTTGAAAGAAAGTCAGAAATCGAAAACCAGTAACGCCCCAATGGATTTTTACCGGGGCATGCTTCTGGCCAATGAGGTCTGCACAGCCAGCGATTCAGGACTCGAGTTTCATGTGTTCGATTCAAAAGGTTCGGTTCAGGAAATTGAGTCAATGATCTCAAAGAATACGTTTTCAGGACTCAATGCACTGGTTGGTCCGTTAAAATTCAGTCACCTGAAACCTTTGAAAGATGGAGCCAATCAGTTAAAAATTCC
>DAIOVD010000012.1:40634-41992 GCA_036759185.1 Catalimonadaceae bacterium
AGACCCGGATCTTCCGGATCATGCCATTCCGCACTGGAAAGAATGGGAGAGCAGCTACATCGCCAAATGGGGAACACCACCGAACTGGGTGGCCTGGAAAGGATTTGATTTTGCACGGACACTTTCGAGACTCTGGTACAACTCGGATAAAGGTTTCGCCAATTCTCTTTCAGGAAATGTAAAACTGAACAGCGATCTTTTTGGTGGTTACCAATTCAATCCAATACAAGCCGACAACCAGTTTGTTCCCATTTACAAAGTGGAAAAGGAAGGATTGAAACGGGTCTGGCCACAATAAAAAAGGGGCTTTTCAGGCCCCTTTTCAACGTTTATTTCAATTACACCGGGATCACTTCATTCCCCACATTCACAAACTGGATTTCCATATCGTCCATGGTGAGCATGATGAGGGCATCCTTTTTAATGTTTCCCGCCAGAATCTCCTTCGAGAGCGGATTCATCACTTTTTGCTGCATCACCCGTTTCAAGGGACGGGCACCAAAGGCAGGATCGTATCCTTTTTCTGACAGAAAGTCGAGAACAGCGGGTTCGGCTTCAATGTGAAAACCGGCATCCAGCAATCGTTTCTGAAGAATGTCGAACTGGATATCCACCACTTTCCGGATTTCACCACGACTCAACGGACGGAACATAATCACCTCGTCGATCCGGTTCAGGAATTCAGGTCGAATGGTTTTCTTGAGCATTTCCATCAGCTGGTCTTTCGTGTTGAAAATGAGATCAAACGCATTGTCATCGGTGAGATGGCTGAAATTTTCCTGGATCAATGACGCACCCATGTTGCTGGTCATGATCACGATGGTGTTCCGGAAATTGGCGGTCCGGCCTTTGTTGTCCGTAAGCCTTCCGTCATCCAGAACCTGCAGCAGAATGTTGAACACATCCGGGTGCGCTTTTTCGATTTCATCCAGTAGAACGATTGAATAAGGACGTTTCCTCACCGCTTCCGTTAATTGTCCGCCTTCATCGTAGCCCACGTATCCCGGAGGTGCTCCAACCAGACGACTGACGGAATGTTTCTCCTGGTATTCCGACATATCAATCCGCACGAGGGCGTTTTCGTCATTAAACAAGTAGTCAGCCAGGGTTTTGGCTACCTCCGTTTTTCCAACACCGGTTGGTCCGAGGAAAATGAACGAACCAATCGGCCGTTTCGGATCCTGCAAACCAGCCCGGCTCCGGCGGACGGCATCGGCAATGGCATGGATCGCTTCATGTTGTCCGGAGATTCGTTTGCCCAATTCGTCTTCCAGATTGAGGAGTTTTTCCCGATCCGACTGAAGCATTTTGGAAAGAGGAATCCCTGTCCATTTGGCCACTACTTCGGCAATGTCTTC
>DAIOVD010000013.1:0-40929 GCA_036759185.1 Catalimonadaceae bacterium
AGACTGCTGGATTGCCTGTTCAGTGGTTTACCTCACCAACAGGAGGTACATCAATTTTTACCGGAAATAATTTTACAACTCCGGTTCTTAGTTCTACCACCAGTTATTATATATCCAGTAAAATTGGAGTGTGTGAGAGTCCTCGCCTTGAGATTAAAGCCATCATTTCAGAATCAACCACCCTACCAACGGGAGCCGATGTTTCACGATGTGGTGCTGGAACTGTCGACCTCACCGCTACTCCTTCACCAGGTTCTGCCGTTCGGTGGTACGATGCGCAGGTTGGTGGAACATTGTTGTTCACCGGCGCAACCTTCACTACACCAACTCTGAGTACCACAACCTCTTATTTTGCTTCATCTTTTCTTCCTGGCTGTGAAAGTGGCAGACAGGAAATTAAGGCGGTCATCAGCCCTGTGCCATCGACACCGGTTATTTCTCCTGTTGCACCATTATGTGGACCAGGTTCTGTGACCCTTACATCAACCGGTGGAACAAATTACACATGGTATGATTCGCCAACCGGAGGAATAGCTTTGGGAACCGGTGACTCGTATCAGGTATTGTTGCTTACTCAGACCAGTAATTTTTATGTGTCAGCCAGTGAAAATGGCTGTAACAGCGAAAGGGATTCCATCACAGTAACTGTTTCCTCTTTGCCAACTGCACCAACAGCCGATACTGCAAGCAGATGTGGTCCCGGTTCTGTAACAATAACAGCCACTTCACCCGGAATTTCCACGTTCCGTTGGTATGATCTTGCAACAGGAGGTTCGCTTCTTCAAACGGGCGCTGAGTTTACCACGGTTGTTCAGAACCAAGGTACATTCTTCGCCTCTTCAGTCGATCAGGCAGGTTGTGAGAGTTCAAGGACAGAGTTTCTTGTAAATCTGAATCCTGTTCCTGCCGCACCAGGCACTAGTCCTGCAGCCCGATGCGGACCAGGGTCCATTACATTGAGCGCAACACCAGGCATTGGCTTGACAGTCAAATGGTATTCGACAGAAGCAGGTGGTAGCGCAATTTCTTCTGATGCCAGTTTTCAGACTGAGGTTACATCAACTGCCAGCTTCTACGCATCGAATGTGGATGTGAATGGGTGCGAAAGTGCACGGAGTATCTCTACTGCGACCGTCAATCCTGTTCCAACTCCGGAAGTAACTTCCAGCCGGTCCAAGATTTTGCCTGGGGAAACGGCAGACCTGAAAGTTACCGGAGCTGAAGGAACCTATCTTTGGACACCTTCCAGCACTTTGTCAAGTGCAACTGTGTCGAATCCGGTTGCAGCTCCAACAGAAACCACTACCTACAAAGTAGTGGTCACTCAAAACGGATGTTCAGGTGCTGATTCCGTTCTGATTACAGTTGGTTCAGGAAGTTCAGAAATTCCAAATGTATTTACCCCGAACAACGACGGCACATTTGATACCTGGATTATTCCTGGTGCAGATGACATTCCTTCCAATAAGCTATCCATATTCAATCGTTGGGGAAATATTGTGAAGGAGTTTTCAGGGTATAAGAATGACTGGGATGGCGACAATCTGCCATCTGGAACCTACTACTACACCTATGATGATGGAAAATCAATCAGAACTGGTACTGTTACTTTGGTCCGTTAACCTTTACGAACTCAGGAAATGAAAAAATATCTTATTTCAGGAATCTCTTTATTGATTTCTCTGGCCGGGTTCTCTCAACAGGCTCCCCAGTTCACACAATTTATGCAGACCGGGGTAGTCATGAATCCTGCTATGACCGGCGTAAATAAATATACCGACTTTAAAATTGGTTACCGAAAGCAATGGGCAGGTCTTTCCAATTCACCCAGTACGTTGTTTGCTTCTATAAGTGGACAATTCGGAACGGTTGAGCCAACATTATCCTTGCCTGTCCGAGGAAGGCTGGCATCCCGGTTCGTAACTGAAAAACCTCCTGTGAAAGCTGGTTTAAAACATGCTTTGGGCGGTTATGTTCTGGTTGATCAGACCTCGCCTACTTCAATGAGCAGTGGGAATGTATCCTATGCATTCCATTTGCCTATGAATGATGAAAAGTTGAATTTGTCTTTTGGTGTTGGCCTTTCATTATCACAGACTTCTCTCGACAGGGATAAGCTGAATGTGAGTGCTGCTTCAGATCCAGGAATCGGGAATGGCGTAAACAGCAAACTGAATCCAGATCTGTCAGCCGGTGTTTTCCTTCATTCGCAGCGGTTTTGTATAGGCTATTCCGGAAATTTTCTATTAAGAAACAAGATATACTCTCTTAGTGACAACAGCACCCTGGTCGGAAAGCAAAAGGTTCACCATTTCGCCTCTGCCGGAGTGAAGTTTGATCTCAATGAAACCTGGTATATTGTTCCAACGGCGATGTTAAAGTATGTCGATGGTGCTCCTGTTTCAGTTGACGGAAGCCTCAGGGTAGGGTATAAGGATGTTTTGTGGTTTGGGCCGAATTTTCGGAATCAGGATTCTTTCTCAGGATTTCTTGGTATGAATCTTTCCAACTTTTTAAGTTTATCGTATGCCTACGATTATACATACAGTAAACTGAACACGGTAAGTAATGGTTCTCATGAAGTTATTTTAGGCTTGCGCCTCGTGAGAAGCGGAGCAAATTTTTCAAGGCCTACAATGTGGTAAACAACCAAAGATCCAAAGAAAAGAAA
The DNA here is from genome assembly GCA_036759185.1 of Catalimonadaceae bacterium. Classification (GTDB taxonomy): domain Bacteria; phylum Bacteroidota; class Bacteroidia; order Cytophagales; family Flexibacteraceae; genus CAMDMI01. Next base: position 2,672 of record DAIOVD010000013.1, read on the forward strand.
TGAATAAGTTACTTCTAATATCCTTGTCATTGGTTCTATCTGCCGGGAGTTATGCTCAAAAGGCAGTGTATGAACACAGGACCATAATGTCGGATTCTGTCAATTCCAGTCAGGATGAGTCAGCGGCAGTTTTATCAGCAGACGGAAAGACATTATACTTTGTCCGTTCCTTTTATTCCGGAAATGTAGGCGGAGTTAATGGAATGCAGGATATTTACTTCAGCCGGAATCTGGGTGACGGGAAATGGACCGGAGCAAAGAATCTGGGTGCTCCATTAAACGATGAATTTCATAATGCTGTTTGTGGTGTTAGTCAGGATGGTAACCGGATTTATCTGAATTCAATCAAAATAAGGCAGGATAAGACAGATCCAGGTATTTCGGTTTCAGATTTTCAAAACGGGCAGTGGAGCCAGCCAAGGAAAATTTCGAATTTCAAATTTCCTGAAAAGGGATTTTTTCAGGTGTTTGTTTCGTATGATGAAAATACTGCCATCGCATCATTTGAAGGTGTTGATTCAAAAGGGCTGGAAGACCTCTACATCATGTCGAAGGATCCGGCAACCGGAATGTTTGGTGATCCAAGACATCTCGGAGATGCCATCAATACTTCCGGATTTGAAACTTCTCCTGTACTTTCTGCTGACGGAAAAACCATGTATTTCAGTTCAAATGGGCTGGGAGGAAGTGGTGATGCCGATATTTTCCAGTCAAAGCGTCTTGACGACTCCTGGATGATCTGGTCTGCACCGGAAAATTTAGGATCCAGAATCAACACCACCGGGTTTGATGGGTCTTTTTCCGCGGATAGCGAAGGAAACGCCTATTACATAAGTGGCGAAGGAAATTCTGGACTGGGAGACCTTTATGTAATCAGCATGATTCAGCCACCACCTCCACCACCACCAGCACCTGTTGTAGATACTGTCCCTCCACCACCACCAGTTGTGGCAGCCCCTCCTGTCCCAAAGAGAACAGACACACTTGGCCAGGCATTGTTTGAGTTTAATTCAGTTATCATCAATCCTGATTCCAAAGCCAGTCTGAATAATGTTGTGACAAGGTTAAAGCAGAATGAATCCTACCGAATTCAGGTTGAAGGGCATACTGACAACAAAGGCTCTGAAAAGTATAATCAGAGATTGTCCGAAAGAAGAGCTCTTGCCGTGAAGAAGTTTCTGATTAAAAATGGAATTTCCAGGAACATTATTGAAACCCGTGGTTTTGGGGAACTGAATCCAATGGCCGACAACTCTACTGAAGAAGGGCAGGCACTCAACCGCCGGGTTGAAGTAAAATACTATATGAAATAAAGGCATTCTTACAACTCCTTTCTGGGTTGATATGAAAATTGGTTGGAGTAGTAGTATTTCTTGGTTTACTTTGCAAACTTATTATGTCCGGTTTTGAGGTATAGATAAATGAATAGATTTTCCTTTTTAGCATTTTTATTGTTCGTTACCGTTTCTTCGGTTGTGGTGGCACAACCACGGTATCGCGTTTTTGATTTCAGGGATCCAAAGCTCAAATCATTCTCATTGCATGGACAGGCTGGTCTTGCCAGTTATTTTGGGGATTTGTGCCCGACAGGAGATTGTTATTCCAATTCCAAATTGAATCTGGGTATAGGAGCAAACTACCGCATGAACGACTATATTTTCTTCACATTGAACGCTCAGTACTATCGTATTTCCGGTTCGGACCTTGAGAGCGGAAATACGGGCCGGCTGAAAAGGAATCTTTCTTTCCGGTCAGATAATCTGGAGTTTAGTGGGATTGCAAATTTTGAATTTCTGAACTACAACACCTTTCGTTACCTGAGTAGGAAAGAATTTCCAATCAGCATGTATGGCTTTCTTGGGTTGGGATTGACAACGAATAATCCCAAAACAGCATATAACGGAGAGTTTATTGAACTAAGACCATTAAAGACTGAAGGAGTTTCTTATTCAGGCATTGCTGCGGTTCTCCCGTTTGGTTTGGGAATTGGATATAAAGTCATTGATCAGCTGTCAGTTAGTCTTCTTGCCGGTTACAGGTATTCCTTTTCAGATCGCCTGGATGATGTGAGTGAAGCGTATGTAGATCCATCTTCATTAGGAAGTGACATTGCCCGTGACTTATCCTTCCGGGGAGATGAAAGACCAGTTCCATTCGCCGGTTACGGTATCGGGGCAAAACGAGGAAATCCAGCCAGTAAAGACGGATATCTTCTCATTAACCTGAAAGTAGAATACCACCTGCCAGTGGTGCCATTCCTGAACATGAGTACCCGTCAAACAACAAAACGTTCGAAGAGTACCATATCAGCACCTTCCCGTCAAGTTCCGAAAAAGAAATAATAAGAATTAAGAATTTAATTTGAGGGGTTTGTATTCAGAAATGGTACAAACCTTTTTTTGTGGATTTCCTTCCGAAAATTCCATTCGCAGAAGTTGTCCAGGAAAGGAAAATGGGTTCTGTTTTGCTAGTTGGCTTCCAATCCTAGCCGGGCCTTCAGGAGCAGAATTTTAGGATGTTTCTTCCCCAGAAAATTGAATTTCTCAGAATTGGTATACGGCTTAATTTCAGCAACCGGCTGGTCTGAAATACGGGTTTCAAATTGAGGGATCCGATCGTAATGCAACGAGAAAAACCGGTGAATATGTGCCTTCTCCTTTTGAAAATCTTCAATCAAAAGATCATTTGAAAAGGTCAGATAACAGGTTGTATTTTCAAAGTGTTCTTCAATCGCCAGACTCCAATGAGATACCGGAGCTTTGATTTCAGTTTTCAGCCATTGGATATATTGTTCTTTAGCTTTCGCCAGCCCATCAACGGAAAGATTTTGAATTTCATTTATTGTTTCTGCTGAGAAGTTGATGAATTCTGTTGCATCCGGTTGGCTGGAAATTACTTTAACTGATTCCTTAATGTTAATGGTAGCCTTAAAATGGGACCGGTCGAGTTTCCCCTGGTCTTTAACCACCAGACTTGGTTGTGCAGTCTTAAATGACTGTTTTTCACTTTCCGTTAGTGAGTGCTTTTTTTTTTCGGCTTCTATTGAAGCGATGGTTGCCGGAACATTGGCCATTTTCAACAGACAAAGCTCCACCAGCAAACGTTGATTTTTGCTGTTCTTGTAATGAAGGTCTACAGTTGATGCAAGAGACAATAAGTTCAGAAACACTCCGTTCGATGTCCTCGAAGCTTGCTGGAGGAACAGGGGCTTTTTATCATCGCCAATTTCAAGGAGAGAATGAGTTGCCGGGTCTGAGGCTACGAGGACATTGCGGAAATGATCGGCCAGCCCAAGAATAAAGTGGTGACCATCAAATCCCTTTTGAAGAATCTCATCGAAAACAACCAACAGGCTTCCGACATTTCCATCCAGAATATAATCGGTAATTCTGAAGTAATAGTCACTGTCAAGAATATGAAGATTGGTAATGACCTGTGCGTACGATATTTTCTTATCAGCAGAAAAAGTACTGATCATATCAAACATTGACAAGGCATCCCGCATACCTCCGTCTGCCTTTTGGGCTATAATCCGGAGTCCTTCATCTTCATATTCGATACCTTCTGACTGGGCGACCTTGATGAGTTGATTTGAAATGTCGGATATTTTGATCCTGTTGAAATCAAAAATCTGGCAACGTGAAAGGATTGTCGGGAGGATTTTATGCTTCTCCGTTGTCGCCAGAATAAATATTGCATATCGGGGCGGTTCTTCCAGAGTTTTCAGGAATGCATTAAAAGCTGCCTGACTTAACATGTGAACCTCGTCTATAATGTAGACTTTATAATTGCCGTACTGAGGTGGAATCCGGACCTGTTCATTCAGGTTCCGGATGTCGTCAACCGAGTTGTTGCTGGCAGCATCCAGCTCATGAATATTAAATGAATTGTTGTTCTGATAACTCTGGCAGGAAGGGCAGGTGCCACATGCTTCTCCATCTGCCTGAAGGTTTTCACAATTGATGGTCTTTGCCAGAATTCGGGCACATGTCGTTTTTCCAACTCCTCTGGGTCCACAGAAAAGAAAGGCCTGTGCAAGATGATTTGTCCGGATCGCATTTTTTAGTGTTGTCGTAATATGAGCCTGCCCAACCACAGTTTCAAATGTGGATGGCCTGTACTTTCTGGCTGAAACGACAAAATTCTGCATCGGATTTGGTTATGGTACGACCTTTTTTTTGTGGTAAATTAGCAGATTCTCTTTTTCAATATGCCTTGGATTCTGTTACATCAATAGTCGAAAGACCGGATATGGCTGCAGACTGTCAACATTGATTCCTGACTTTTTGAGATCTTTTTTTCTGGTTTTCAGAAAGTTATTGAATGAATCCACCGTTCTGTCGTATTCTTTGCGATAGAATAAAACACTATCATCTGCCAATTGTATCTCCGAAAAAAGCTGATTCACAATCTGGTATTTGATTGCATTCGGATTCTGGTTGGATTCATTTCGCAACTTTTGAATCACTTGATTTGTGATCGAGTCATATTTATCAATGTTCCTTGAAAACTTCATCGTTTTTTGGTCATACCGCTGGCCCGATAATTTCTGAACTTCCAATGCTGTGGAATTTAATGACTCAGCATTACTCCCATCTATCATCTGGAGTTCCCTGACCAAACGATTCATATTTTCAATTTTGTTGTCATCAGAGGTAATCATGGCCCTCCAGGTACTGTCAAGTAAGAGAATATGTTTATCGAGGTCCTTCGGAACCGACGATCCTTGGACGGATGTATTGGGTACCTGTTTGCAGGCTGCCGACCAAACCAATAGTAAAAGGACTGAAAACACAATGCGGTTCATATATCTTAGAGATAAACAGATTTGTTATCTGAATACACTTTGCTCAGGAAGCGGATCAGAATAAAGAGAAATCCGAGTCCATAGAATATGGCCAGAAACGAAAGAAAAACCAGGGTAAATATTGGTTCAACCGGATTCTTAAAGGCAGTGAAGCCCTGAATAACCCGGACAGGTGCCGCAAATCGTAGTTCATCTTCAATTGTGAGCTTCTTTTCCTGAAGTGTGATCACCATTGCTTTAAAATCCCCCGGGCTGGTCAGGGAAGTGCTGGAACTTGAATGCACGATTTTATCAGCATACAAGGAATTTAATGAATCAAGTTTCTTCAATTCATAGTTAACGTAAGCCAGGAGACTTTTTCGATTCTCAATGAAACGATTGACCCGAATAGAAGAATATTCATTTCCTGAAAGATACATGATTATCCCTTTCTGAAGTTCCGGCAAAACAGAGTTGTCTTTGACCTTAGCAATAATTGAAAACTTGTATGCTGTTTCAGTTGTAGGTAAAAGATAGTCATCAACACCTTTGGCCTCTTTATCAATCGTAATATTAGACAGCGGCTCAATTTTTTTGATCAGTTTCGTCCGCTCTGGTTTCATACCCAGTTTTTTTCCCAGTAAAACCCAGTCCTGATTGTTTCTTAAACCTTCCAGATCATGAATGAGTTCCACAGTTCTGCTGTCTGGAATTGACATACATTCAGCGGTAAACCTGGATTGGTAAATTTTTGGTTTAAAGTACATATACCCTGCTGTTCCGCAAGCAGCCAGAACAGTGCAGGCCAGAAAAATAAACCAGTTTACTTGAAAAAAACGAACTGTACGGACAAAAAGCCCAATCAGGTCTATTTCGTCGGGGGCAAATTTTTGCACCTCCTTTTCGGAATCCTGCATGGATGTTATTTATCCACAGAAATTAACTCCACTTCAAAAATCAATGTTTCGCCCGGGCCAATTTTTGGAGGAGAACCACCATCTCCATAGGCCAGGTCTGAAGGGATGTAAAGTTTCAGTTTGGAACCAGGTTTCATTAACTGAAGCGCTTCTGTCCAACCTTTGATAACACCATTGACTGGAAACTGGGCAGGCTGCCCTCTTTCAACTGAACTGTCGAAAACGGTTCCATCGATTAATGTGCCTGTATAGTGCGTTGTTACAGTACTGGTTGCCTTTGGACTTTCGCCGGTACCTTCTTTTATTACTTCATATTGAAGTCCGCTTGGAAGTTCGACAACACCGGGTCTCTTTTTATTTTCTGCCAGCCAGGCTTTTCCTTTTTCCTTATTTCCCTGAGCAGCTTTCTTCGATTCTCCCTGCATTTTCTCCTGCATTTCTTTCTCGAAGTTTTGAAGTGTTTCCATCACCTGTTGTTCGGTCATTACAGGAGTACCACCTGAATAAACTGCCTTTATAGCTTGAAACATCATATCAGGGTTGATGTCGATGTTCTGGGACTGAAATTGTTTCGCAAAGTTGATGCCAATAGCATAGCTCAGTTTGTCAACTTTTGATTCAGGTGCTTTTGCTGTACTTACAGCTGGTTTGGCAGCAGAACCAGTTTTCTTTTTTGTCGCTTGTTTCTGGGCAACGGCGAACTGAGATACAGCCAAAAGTGCAATTGCAAATAATTTGATTCTCATTTTATGTAATTTGAGGCAAAACTAATCTAAGCATTGCCCGGGCCAAAAAATTATTTTATGTACCAGAAATTCTATTTGAATTTGGGGCTGTTTTATTTGCGAAATTACCGGACTTTTGCGGTAGATTGAAATCTGTTGCTTGAGCTAAGTCTCTGAATATGAAATACATTTTATTGTTATTGTTCGTTTCGTTCATTCATCCTTCTTTTTGTCAGAAATTCGATAAGTTCTATAAGCGTCTGGATCAGGCTTTTATTCAGGGAGATTTTAAAACGGCAGAGGATGAGTATTACAGCCTCGCAACAAAATTTGTTGGCAAAACGGTTTCGTTTCAGGACAGTATCCGGCTTCAGTATTATGAATCCAGATTGTTCCGCTTGAAGGGCGACTATAACTACAGTGAAGAACTGGGTGGAAAATATGTATCCAGAGTGAAGCGTCGTCTGGGGGACCGGTCTCCTGAGTTTCTTCAGATTCTTCTCGATAAATCCAGGATTTCAATTCAGTCTGCTGACTACCACTCAGCAGATTTCTTTCTGACAGAATTCTTTGACCGCATCAAGGATGTGCCTCTTTCTGATTCTGAACTTGTTTTCCAGGGACGGTTCCTCCAGACACAAAATGAACTGGAGAGAGGGAATCTCGTTGTTTCTGAAAAAGATATTGAGAATCTCATCTTCAAAGCTGAAAACAGGCTTCTGCAGAAAAAAGAAGTAACGGATAAAAGGGGTAATAAAAAGTATGTCGATTTTAAAGACGATGAACTGACGGATCGCAGGCGAGACCTCGTTCTGGCCAGACTTTTTCAGGTAAAATTAAATTTGGTGAAGGGGGATTATCCTCTGATGCACAGACAGCTTGATGAAATGAAAAAGCTGATCAAGAAAATTAAAATGAAGGTGCACGATCAGGCTTACATCGATTACCTTATCGAGTATTCCCGGTATTTCCGTGCTGTTGACCAAACGGAAAAGGCCATTGCAAAACTGAAAGAAGCAATGGCGAATTGTGGAAAAAAATCCTATCCGGTTACGTATCTGAAATCTCACAATACCTATTTGAGAATGTGTGAGGAAATGATGCAGTTGTATGTGAAACAAAAAGATTTCAATCGTGCCCAGGACATTGCCAAAGAATACAAACTTATCATTACCCAGAACTATGGTGAATCAGAGCCGTTCAAAGTAAGGCTTCGGATTCCATTTGCTTCCAGTTGGGAAAAAAAGGAAACATCGTTCATTTTCCTTTTGGAAAAGTCGGTGAAGGATATTGTGAGTTACCATCTCCCGAACCAGTATGCCTATGATATTCTTCAGCATTTGTATATGAGTTGTATGTATGGCGACAGTGTGAAAAAAGCCGAGGGGTACATTCTCAATTACATCAAACTGTTGGAGCATCAGTGTGGGACGGAGTCTGTTTATTATATGCAACAGGAATGTGAACTGGCCAATTTCTACGCTCAGTTTTCAGACCGTGTGAACTTATCGGCACCTCTTTTTACAACCTATCTGCACAAGGGTCTTGAAAAACAACTGTCTCCGGAATCCAATGTTTATCTGGATGCACTTAACAAGGAAGGCGCATTTTTCGAAATCAAAGATCAGTTTCAACGGGCTATCAACAACTATGTGCAGGTACAGCAACTGTACGAAAAACGATTTGGGAAAGATGACTGGAGAGTTGCTGCTCAAAGTATGAAAGTTGCCACTGTTGAGATGCAGATGGGTGAATTTCCTGTTGCAGAGGATAAATACCTGGCTGCTTTATCCCGACTTGAGAAAACCAGAGGAAAGGACTCCAGAGAGTACATCGAGTGTCTGCAACGGATTACAAGACTGTATATAATTACCGGGCGGTATGAAGAGGCCGAAACCTACTTGTCACGTTCCATACGCACCGTAAAAACAGCTTCAAAGGCTTCTCTTCTGTCATTCAATGGTTTGGATGAAGAATTGATGCTTTTATTGAACAAAGGTCTGTATACAGAAGCCCAGGAAAAGACCCTCTCATTGATTGACTATCGGCTTAAACGCTATGGGTTGGCCAACCACAGAGCCTACATTACTCCTTATCAGATTGGTGCTGAAGTGTTTCTCGCATCAGGAAACTACACAACAGCAGAGGCCATGGCTTCAAAGGCCTGCCAGGTGAGCAAGGCAATTTTTGGAGATACCAGTATGCAGTACCTCAAAAGCCTGGCCATTTTCTGCCGGGTTTATTCGGCATTTGGTGATTACGAAAGAGCGCAGGATGTTGGTGAAAAGTCAGTGGCCGGGATTGAAAAGTATTTTGGTAATGCCCATGTGGAGATTTCAAAACCAAAAACTGACCTGGCAATGATCCATTTTTACCAGGGTGGAAGACCGGAACTTGTGTACGAGCTTTTGAACAAAGCATTGGAAATCAACCGGAATAAATACGGAACTGACCATCCGCGATATGCTGAATCTCTTCAGTTCATCGCTTCATTTCATATCTCAAATAAGAAGTTCCAGGAGGCGGTCGTTTTGCTTGATGAGTCTGACAAAATCTGGGTATCAAAACTTGGAAGGGTCAACACGCACTCGGCTGATGCGCTTTTGCTCAGGGGAGAAATTGACTGGGCCCTGGGAAATTATGAAGGTGCCCGGGAATATTTTTCCAAAGCAGCTTCGTATTATAAAGAAGTTTTTAACGAATCGCATCCTCGTTACATTTCCATCATGACAAGGGTCGGGCAGGCATGGTATGTTTTGGGGAAATTTGACAAAGCCCTTAGTGTTTGTGAATTGACAGCCGAGAAAAACCTTGAATTTGTCAAACGTTTTTTTCCTTCTATGTCAGACAGAGAAAAAACAAAAAGCTGGGCCATGATCCGCCCTTCATTTGAGTTTTACTACACATTGGCATTGCAATACAAGGACAAAAAGCCATCTGTCCTTGGAAAAATGTTTGATATTGTGCTCAATACCAAAGCGATACTCCTGAGTGCCAGCATTAAGGTGAGAGAGCGCATTCTGGCATCAGGCGATCAGGAACTGAAAAACAAATTCAGAGACTGGACAAGGAAGAAGGAAGAAATTACAGCTGCCATTGAACTTGGCCCTGAAGAAAGAAAGCTGGCCGGCATTGATTTGCGGAAGATGGAAGTAGATGCTGAACAACTTGAAATTGAACTGAGCAAAGGTTCTGAAGATTTCAAGATGGCAAATGAAGAACAAAAGATAAACTGGAAATCGATTCGTGACATTCTGGAGAAAGGTGAATACGCAGTTGAAATAGTTCGTTTCCGGTACTATGACAAAGGCTTTTCCGATTCCATCATTTATGCAGCGTTGCTTGTGAATCCAAAAACCAGATCCAATCCTGACATAGTGGTTATGAATCACGGTCGGTCAATGGAATCAAAGTACATCAACTACTATCGTAACTGTGTGAAGTTCATGTTGCAGGATGATCTTTCCTATGGTGTATTCTGGAAACCATTGAAGGATCAGTTTCTGCCCGGATCCAAAATTTTCTTTTCTCCTGACGGGGTATACAATGAACTCAATCTGGAATCTCTAAGAGCTCAGAACGGTCGGTATGTAATTGACGAAGAAGACATTGATCTGATTTCCAATTCCAAAGATATTTTCAGCGCCAAGAGCCTTGTCGCAAAATCATCTGACCAGAAAAATGTGGCTTTCCTCATGGGTGATCCGGTTTTTTATTCCAATGAAAACAGGTTGGCAAAGGATGACGTCGAAACCATTGCCAAACTTCCGGGAACCAGGGAAGAAGTCACTGAAATCAATAAGATCCTGAAAAACAGTCGCTGGGAAACGAAAAGCTACACCGGAGTGGATGCAAGTGAAGATATTATCAAGTCAGTCCGGAATCCAAGGATTCTGCACATTGCCACTCATGGTTATTTTCTGGAAGATTTGAACGAAGGAACCGAAAGTACTTCATTTAGTATGATCAACCAGAACAAGGCTGTCGAGAATCCATTGCTTCGTTCGGGTTTGTATCTCAACAAAGCCGGCGACATTGTAGATGAAAGTACCCAATCCAAATCTCCACAACTTGGCGATGGGTTACTCACTGCTTATGAAGCCATGAACCTAAACCTGAATGCGACAGATCTGGTGGTGCTTTCGGCCTGTGAAACAGGTAGGGGAGAAGTTCAGGTAGGAGAAGGTGTGTATGGTCTGCAACGGGCATTTCAGATAGCAGGGGCCAAAGCTGTCATTATGAGTTTGTTCAAGGTTTCTGATTCTGCTACACAGGAACTAATGAACATTTTTTACAGGAACTGGATTGGCAAAGGAATGGACAAACGGAAGGCATTCATTGAAGCCAAAAAAGAATTGATGAAGACCAAGCCTCAACCCATTTATTGGGGTAGCTTTGTGATGGTCGGTGTTGGATAAAATGAAGCAGTCAGAATCTGGAAAAGAGGAAAAGAATATTACCAAAGCCTTTCTGCTTTTTCTGGATGAACAGTTCAGCGATGCGAGAGCAGGTAAATCGGTTTATCATTTTCCTGCCCAGGAGTTTGCCGACTCCGTCCGTTTGACGGATGTTCAACTCAATGAGCTCATAATCCTGGTAACGAGTCAGACTGCCTTGGAGCATTCGGATGCCAGATTGTTGCAGTCATCCAAAATCCTTCTCTTAAGCGGTACCGAAACAGTAACTGTCATCGCGGCCCGGTTTGGAATGAGTCATTCCAGGTTCAGCCGATTTTTCAAACATTTTGTGGGAGTCCGGCCTGAAAAATTTCGCGAGCAAAGCCGTATGTGACCCACTTGAAGTAAACGCTGTCTGGTTGATTCCGGCCAGGTTCCGTTATTTCCCTGATAATTTTATGGAGCAGGTACCTTAAAGGCAAATTTGGATTTTTGCCAATGTTGGCTTAGCCCTGAAAAACAACCACTTTCCTGTTGGATTTTACTGAATGAAGTCTTGCCCACAAAAAAAAACGGTTCACACAAAGAGAATTTGAAAATACAGATGGTGTCCATGAATTTTCGAGAGCGGTCTCCTGAATTGCCGGTTTAACAATGATTGGCTCAGGGCTTTAAAGTAAAACAATTCAACCTTCAATACAGAACTTTGTGGTACACGGAATAGATAAGTGTGCTGCACGAAATTAAATCTGTGCCGCAGAAATGGTATAAGTGTGCCGCACGAAAATAAAAGTGTGCTGCACGAATAGCTGATTTGTTCCGCAGGAATGGTAAAAGTGTGCGCCATAAGATTGAATCTGTGCTGCACACATAATGCTATTATCAAGCAACTATAAGTTGACGGAAGAAATGAAAGAACTTTGTTGCTTCATTTTTCAAAGTCATTTTCCAATTATTTCTTTCCTGAAAAGCTGTTCATTGTTTTTTCTCCAACTTCTGGAAATCAACATTTCCAGTGTTGTTTGGATGGCTTTGTGATCTGAAATAAAAAATCCCCTCCGTTTTAAACAGAGGGGATTCGTAATTCAGGCGAAATATTAATTAGTCTTTGATGAAGGTCTGAACCGATCTTCTTCCGTTTTGTGTTGAGGTCACGATCTGATACATTCCTTTAGGAAGATTTCGAACCGAATAAGTGAAAGAATTTTTGCTCACAGGTAGAACAACCCGATCCAGCTTCTGGCCCAGCATATTCACAATTTCAAATGAGTGAACTGTATTTTTCCATTCTATCTGCAAGTCTGTTCTGGCAGGATTCGGGAATACTACCATTTGATTTTCTTCGATCATATTGGCCGTTCCGGTAAAGACTTGAGGAGCACAGGCACTGGTCTTTTTACATCCGGAAGCAAACATAACTTCCACACAATAATTTCCACTTTCGGACATCACATACGTGGAACTGTTCGCACCAGGGATCGGATTACCATTTAGTATCCATTGCCAGGTGGTGGCTCCAGAGGCGAAAGATGTGAGAGTATTCACAGATGCTGTATACGAAACAGGTGGCAGAGTAAGAACTGAAACCACTTTGTTGTCGGTTCGGGTACATCCGTATTTGTTTACTGTGTATGTAAGAGTGGAACTTCCGGTTGCTCCGGCAGTAAACGCTCCTCCGGATGTCACACCTGTTCCTGTCCAGGTACCTCCCACCGGAGCGCCTGTAAATGTAGCGGTACCATTCGGACATAACGCAGTATCAAGCCCTGCATTGGGAGCCAAAGTCATGATCTTGAGTCGGATCGCCTGTGAAAATACCTGATTGGCTGTCAGACAGTTTCCTGTAACCGTCAGGCGAAGGCGAATGGAATCAGTTGAAACCAGATTGCTGAGTGTCAGTACCTGAGTTGTCTGACCATTGATGGCCGTCGTATTCTTAAACCAGGCATACTGTGGATTTGTGCCCCCTCCGTTGTTGAGAAGTGCAGTAAATGTCACAGCTTCACCTGCACAGGAAGTGTCGTTCAGAGCGTTGGACTCAATAACAGCGGTTGGCGTTTTGGGATTGTTCACTGTCATCACTACCTGAGAAGAAGTATCGGAATTGAGGTCCCCACAGGTCAGGGATGAGACTAGAATTACTTTGAACTTATCACCTGTTGCCAAAGAGCTGGTGCTGTATGTTGAATTGGTTGCATTCTGTATAAGAGTGTCGTTTTTCAACCATTGATAGGTTGGGGACGTTCCGCCATTGGTAGGGTTGGCTGTGAATGTGACCGAAGTTCCCAGACAAGGAGTGGAAGTAGAAGGCGTAGCCGTCACAGACGCAGGAAGGATTACAATCGGATTGATTGCCAGATTGCTGACGGGGCCGGTTCCACAGGCATTTTCCAGTCTTACTGTGATGTTTCCTGCCGTTCCACCAAACTTGATTTTAACTGCATTGGAATCAGGATTTGACAGAATGGTTGAACCTGCTGGCAGTGTCCAGTTGTAACCCAGAACACCCGTAACAGGAGCCACTGAAAAATACTGTGTACTGTCATTAATACATAGTGTCTGAACGCCGGTAATGGTACCGGCTGATGCAGGAAGACCGTTGATTTTTGGTGCATTCAATGTCTGGCTGCTGGTTCTCACCGGATTGGTACTGACCACCCGAAACTTGTATCCATTTCCGGAAGCGGTCACAGGAATTGAGGCCACAATGGTATCCGGTCCTGTTGCTGTGACAGTGCCCACTACAACCGGATTGGTGAATTGCCCGGCAGCATTGGACATCTGAAGACTGAAAACGTTGCCGTTGTTAAACGTAGTGCCGGTTGGGTCGATGGCAACTTTTACATTCTGGCCTGCACAAACAGCTGTGTCAGAGGTTGTCATTGGTATGCTGGCAGTGGTTGGTGCAGTCAAACGGAAGTTGACATTGGAAATATCAAAGAAGATATTGCCGATGGATTCGATCAGAATCCGGCAGGTTGTACTGGCGATCACGGGCATACTAACCAACTGGGTTCCGTCATTTTGAGTGCTGTCTGCAAGGATATACGGGAAGGTCACTCCGCCGTCGCTTGATAATTTGATCCGTACAAAAGGTGAATTAAATGGTGCGGAAGCGGTACTTCCCGGTGTCCAGGTTACGGTTTGGCTGGACCCCCCTTCATATGCTATGTTGGTATTCGGTGCGGAAACGGCAAATGCACCTCCTGTGGCATTCACAGATAAACTGATAGACCCGGAGGTGGATCCACCTGATCCGGCATTGTTGTCACGGACGGTTACTTTGAAAGTCATTGCTCTGGCATAACCCGGAAGCTTTTCACCAATCACATTTGTGTTGGCACGAATCGCAGTCCATTTCGGAAAAACTCTGTCGCGATCAGGAACAGGTGAGAATGAGCGGAATAATGGTGCTGTTCCGGTTGCAGATGCAGGGGTTCCTCCGGGACCAAGATCACTTTCTTCCCAGCAATAGCTCAAAATATCTCCGTCGGCATCTGTTGCCTGGCTGGCGGTGATTTTAAAGTTTGTATTGATTGGTAACACATAACCTCCCTGCATAGCAGGAAGAACCGGTGCCGCGTTTCCTGTCTGGGTTTTCACCGGACAAGAATTTCCTCCACCAGAATTGGTGTAGGTAACTATGTCTTCATAACTTTTGAAATGGAAATAGGCATTGGAATTCGATTGAAGATCATCTGATCCGCATATACCTGCGTACGCCATAATGGTTGTGCCACTTCCGGGTTCGAATGCAGAGTTAGCAGACCGATTTCCACCACCACAACTTCCTGTCACACTGTTGAATGTGTGATTTGCACCAAACTGATGCCCCATTTCATGTGCCACATAGTCGATATCGAACGGGTCTCCAACGGGAGAATCGGAGCCGGTTACACCTCTGGCTTTCTGTGATGCGGTACAAACTACACCCAAACCGGCAATACCACCACCCCCTGTACTGAAAACGTGGCCAATGTCAAAATTGGAAGTACCAATCAGGTTGGTAACGTTTGTCTGATTCTGCCCTAGCATAGTCGGGCCATTATTATTGGAGTAAGGGTCAGATGTCGTACTGGTATATATCAGCTGACTGTTATTGGCAACAAGTACCAGTCGAACACAAACATCGGTTTCATAAAGACCATTTACCCTGTTTAAAGTTGTCACCATTGCAGAGGCAGCCTGACTGGCTCCTCCATGAAAAGCAGTGTATTCGCCGGTAGCGGCAATTGCTACCCGATAGGTCCGAAGTGTGGCGCCAGTGGCCATAACGGAATTGGAACCACCTGCAGATTTTTGTGTCAGGTCGTGATTGTGTTCACCTTCAACACCGTATTCAATAAATGGTCCTTTGGTAGCAGGGTCCAGATCCGACTTTTTGTAAATCTGGTAAAACTGAGTTTCCCCATGAAAAACCGGATCAGCGAAGTAAGACCCTCCAAGAGTAATGACCTGATAGTGAAAACCGAATAAAGTAAAGTCAACTTTTATGGTAGAAAACGGATCATCAATTCCCTGACCTGTATAGGTTTTAACGAAATCCCATTTCGACATAAGACCAGCTTCCATGATGTCGTATTCGGCAAATGCGAATTTCTGGAAACTACCGTCAGGAAGTGGAAGCGAAATCACTTTTCCATAATTCCGGATTTTCCCTTTCTTTTCTTTTGGTGCCAAAGCAAACTCAGCTTTCAGTGAAGCGACATTCAGCTGGTAGGTAATTGCTTTGGTTGGTTTGATGTAATTTGGTTGAACCGACTTTAACGAAGCCCGGTCAACAGTTTGCCAGACGGGGTCATTTGCAAAAACCTGTATACTGAGAAATGCGAAAAACAGAAAACCAATTGAACGTTTAAGTGGATGGTGACCTAATAACATTTGTGAAAATTAATCAATAGACAAATTATTTTGAAGTTTGGCAAGATTGCATTTCTCCCGAAGTCTTAAAAATAAAATAGGTGAAACCAATGCAATAATCGGAGTATATTGAAATTTTACCCGGAAGTGTGTGAAAGGTCTATCTGTTTACCAGATATTAGAAAATGAAGCCTTGCGCCAAATACCTGTTTCCGGCATTCAGAAATTAAAACGTTGCGCAGAAAAATCTGTTAATACGCTTCGGATTCGGAAGGGAATTGCCTCTTTTTTACATCATCCACATAATGCGTGACAGCCTCCGTGATAATGGAGTGGAGATCCGCATATTTTCGAAGGAATCTTGGTTTAAACTGGTTGGTGATACCCAGAAGATCATGGGTTACAAGGACCTGTCCGTCAACATGAGGCCCGGCACCAATACCAATCACCGGAATATGCAGTTTTGATGACACTTCTTTCGCGAGGCTGGACGGAATTTTTTCGAGAACGAGGGAGAAACAGCCGCATTGCTCAAGCAAAAGTGCATCTTCCATCAGCTTCTTTGCTTCTTCATCCTCTTTGGCACGGACGGTATACGTTCCGAATTTGTAGATGGATTGGGGAGTGAGTCCGAGATGGCCCATCACCGGCACACCGGCGCTTAGAATACGGATGATTGAATCTTTGATTTCGGCCCCGCCTTCCATTTTGACGGCGTGCGCCCCTGTTTCTTTCATGATTCGAATGGCGGACCGAAGTGCTTCAGAACTGTTCCCCTGGTAAGAACCAAAGGGCAGGTCTACCACAACAAGTGACCGCTTGATTGCCCGTACAACAGATGAGCCATGGTAAATCATCTGATCAAGCGTAATCGGAAGTGTCGTTTCATGCCCGGCCATTACATTGGAGGCGGAATCACCCACCAGTAAAACATCAATCCCTGCTTCATCAAGAATGCTGGCCATGGAAAAATCATAGGCAGTGAGCATTGAGATTTTTTCGCCTCTGGATTTCATTTCCTGCAAGGTGTGGGTGGTGATCCGTTTGGAATCTGTTCGTACTGCCGACATGCGCTTGTTGTTGTGAGGGCTCAAAGAAAGGAACTTTACCGGATACGGGGAAAGGATCAGGGAAAGAATTGCGAATTACCGGCGGGGTCTGTAGCTGAATTACATCTGCTTGAAAAATAATGAGCCACCTTATGGATATTTAGTACCCTTATTTTTGAAATCCGGCCAGTAACTGCTCGTTGAACTGTATGTCAGGATTCACAATTGTGATGTGGCTCTTTGCATAAAACGGCAGCCGTACATGACGAAGATGCTCGAGAGTAATGCAGATTTCTTCTCGGGATTTTCCTTTCAGTATTGGCCTTTTCGAGATGCCGTTTTCTGAAAGTCTCAAAGCAATTTCTTTTGGCGGGACATCGAGAAATGCGCTCATTCCCAATGAATTAATAAGTTCCATATTGTTGAAAAAACATGGGGTTCCACCACCGGTTGCAATCACCGCTTTTTCGATGGTCCGGGTTTTTTCAAGGTACAGCTGTTCAATTTCCCTGAATTTACTTTCTCCGAGTTGACCGAAAAGTTCCGTGATCCTGGCTCCTTCTCCTGCTTCAATCAGATGATCCAGATCGTAAAACGGCAGGTTCAGAACATGAGCAAATTTTTTACCCAATGTGCTTTTTCCACAGCCAGGCAACCCAATGAGAAAAAATATCATAGCCTGAAATAATTGAATGCCAAAGGTAGCAGGAACAGTGAACTAAGCAAGAGGCCAGGATTTCAATCGTTCAGGTTGAAAAAAATCAGATCTGTTTCCGTATTTGAAGCGAAATTGCGGTTTCAAAAAACCATCAACCATGCAGATATCCGGAAAATCGGTGCGAATATTTTTTCTGTTTCTGGGATTCCTGGTCACAGGTAAAAATATCTTCGCCAATACCATTCTGATTCCAATGGATGAGGAACAGAAGAATCATTTGAAGGCGTATGGGATAGCGTACTGGACACTCTCGAAAGAAGTGGAGGTGGACTGGCTCCTCAATTACAGGGGAGGAAGCTTCGCCTGTGCCGCTTTGCCTGCCATTGAAAACGAATGCATCATTCGGGGAGTGACCTATCAGGTAATTTCAGATCCGGCCTATTCTCAGATTCAAAGTCAGATTCAGGCCCCGGATGTCAACATGGAAATCATGCATCTTCAGAAGCCCCCGAAAATTGCGGTTTATTCTCCCAAGAGCAAAAAGCCATGGGATGATGCCGTGACGCTGGTTCTAACCTATGCTGAGATTCCATACGATCTGGTTTTTGATGTGGAAATCATGGACGGACTCCTCGCCAAATATGACTGGCTTCACCTTCACCACGAAGACTTTACCGGACAATACGGGAAGTTCTTCCCCAGTTTTGGCCATGAACCCTGGTATAAACAACAAGTGGCAGAATATGAATCTGTGGCCAAAAAGTACGGATTTTCAAAAGTGTCGCACCTCAAACTGGCAGTTGTAAAGAAAATCAGAGAATATGTTGCAGGAGGTGGATTTCTCTTTGCCATGTGTTCAGCGACAGATACCTATGACATTGCATTATCGGCAGAAGGACTTGATATCTGCGGTGAAGTGTACGATGGTGATGGCCAGGATCCTTCGGCTCAAAACAAGCTCAACTACGATAACTGCTTTGCGTTCAAAAACTTCCGTACTTCAACCAATCCGTTTGAATACGAATTTTCCAACATCGACAACCAGCCTTTCGAACGAGGTCTGACGGAGCAGAATGATTATTTTAAACTGTTCCAGTTTTCAGCTAAATGGGATCCGGTGCCATGTATGCTCACTCAGAATCATACCCAGACCATCAAAGGATTTATGGGGCAGACGACAGGTTTTAAATCGAAACTGGTGAAATCAGAAGTGCTGGTAATGGGAGAGAACAAGTCCATCGGTGAAACCAAATACATACATGGTACTGTCGGCAAGGGAACCTGGACATTTTACGGAGGGCATGATCCCGAAGATTACGAGCACCGGGTGCATGAAGAACCAACCGACCTTAATCTGCATCCCAATTCTCCGGGATACCGTCTGATTCTGAATAATATCCTTTTTCCTGCAGCCAAGAAGAAGAAAATGAAGACATAAAAAAAGGGAAAGATTTTGTGGTCTTTCCCTTTTCTGGTGGTTTAGTTGCTGAACATTTCCTTCATTTTTTCGAAAAACCCTTTTTCAGATTTTCCGGGATTGGGTGAGAAGTTCGGAGAAGTCCTAAGTTTTTCAAGTAGTTCCACTTCCTCTTTGGTCAGTGTTTTGGGCGTCCACACATTCACATGAATCAGATGATCGCCTCTTCCATAACCATTGATATCGCGAATTCCTTTACCACGCAGCCGGAGGATTTTTCCACTTTGTGTTCCAGGGTCGATTTTGATTTTTACTTTTCCGTCGATGGTATTCACTTCCATGCTGGCACCCAGAGCCGCATCTGCCATGTTCAGGTACAGTTCTGAAATGATGTTGTTACCATCCCGCTTCAGATCGTCGTCGTCTGCCTCTTCAATTAGAATGAGAAGATCTCCTGCAATTCCACCACCCGGGGCTTCGTTCCCTTTTCCCGACATACTCAGTTGCATACCATCCTGCACTCCAGCTGGTATCTTTACGGACAGCACTTCTTCTCTTGCCATCAGCCCGTTTGCATCCGCACCTGAAGGCCTTTGATCGATGCTTTGTCCGGCTCCACCGCAGGTTGGGCAGGTGCTCGATGTTTGCATGCGACCCAACGGGGTATTCATGATGCGGGACACCTGACCGGAACCCTGACAGGTCGGACAGGTTTTGAATGTCACACCAGGAGCAGCCACCATGCGGTTTACTTTAATTTTCTTTTCTACTCCTTCCGCTACTTCCTTCAGCGTGAGCTTCAGCTTGATACGAAGGTTGGAGCCTTTTCGCATCCGCTGGCCCCTTCCGCCTCCACCTCCGAAAAAGGATCCGAAGGGAGAATCGTCGCCAAAAATATCGCCGAACCGGGAAAAGATGTCGTCCATACTGGCGCCACCATAACCGGCACCACCGCCTAATCCTTCATGGCCGAACTGGTCATAGCGGGATTTTTTCTGAGGATCGCTCAATACTTCATAGGCTTCAGCACCTTCTTTGAATTTATCTTCCGCTTCGGCATTGCCCGGATTTTTATCAGGGTGAAATTTAATCGCGTGTTGTCGGTACGCTTTTTTAATTTCTTCCGGAGTGGCAGATTTGGTGATGCCCAGAATTTCGTAGTAGTCTCTTTTTGCCATGAAGTTTTGAGATTTTATGCGCCAATAATCACTTTGGCAAATCGAATTGTTTTCTCGTTCAATGTGTAGCCTTTTTCTACTTCGTCAATCACCTGCCCCTTTTGTTCCGGAGTGGGTGCGGGAAACTGGGTGATGGCTTCCTGAAGCTCTGCATCGAAAGGCTGTCCGATGGATTCCATCGCTTTCAATCCTTTCTGAGAAAGTGTTTTGAATAGTTTCTGGTACACCAGATCCACGCCTTCTTTCAGGCTTTCAATATCGGTTGCGGTTTCAATGGCTTTCAAACTCCGCTCAAAATCGTCAATTACCGGAAGAAGATCTTTCATTAGTCCTTCGGTTGCGGTACCGATCAGGGCTATTTTTTCTTTGGACGTCCTCTGTCTGTAGTTTTCAAACTCTGCGTAAAGCCGGACGTATTTGTCTTTCCAATCGGCTGCTTCTGCCTTCAGTTTGTCGGTTTCGGATACTTCTTCAACCTGACTTTCTGTCGAGTCGACAGTGGTTTCTTCCGCCTGATTCTCCATGATTTCGGTGGTTACGTCTTGTTTGAGTTCGTTGTTTTCCAATGGATTGCCTTTTTTTTCCATGTCAGTAGTTGTCTGATTTGTGATCAGCATTCAAAACTTATCAAGGATTACGCCAGATTCATTCAGGTGACAATTGGGCAGAATTTCCAACCAGGACCAATGCCGATTCAGGAATTGTGTTCAATTTTGGCTCATGGAAAAAATCAGATTGTGTTTTGCCACCAACAATTCCCACAAGTTAGATGAAGTTCGGGCGATGCTGCCTTCAGAGTTTGAAATTCTTTCACTTCGGGATATCGAATGCTCCGATGAATTGCCTGAAAACCAGCGGACCATCGAAGGAAATGCGCTGGAAAAGGCCCGATACATTTTTGATAAATTCGGGATTGATTGTTTCGCCGATGATACCGGTCTGGAAGTAGAATCGTTGGGAGGAGAACCTGGAGTGGACACCGCACACTATGCTGGTCCTGAACGGGATGCCGATAAAAACATGGCGCTTCTTCTGACCAATCTGGAAGGAAAATCCAACCGGAATGCCCGGTTCAAAACAGTTTTCTCCCTATTCTGGCAGGGTGAAATGTATCATTTTGAAGGTTTAGTTCCCGGAACTATTGGAATGGAGAAAAAGGGTGATCAGGGTTTTGGATATGATCCGGTTTTTATACCAGATGGATTCACTCAAACCTTTGCAGAGCTTGGGACCGATATGAAAAACCGCCTGAGTCACAGAGCAGCAGCAACCCGGCAACTGGCTGCATTTCTTGCCGGATAATTAACGGACAGGATCGCTCCGTTTCGGTTTTTTCTATTTCAGACTGAGAATCCAGCGAATCATTTTTTCAATTTTATCCTTTTTTAGATGTGACTGAGGTGCCATGGCATAATCTCCCCAAACACCAGTGCCTCCATTGTACACTTTATCGACCAGCTTTTTAACATTTGCCGGATCGCTTTTGTATTTCTGTGCCACCAATCGGAAAGCCGGACCCAGCACCTTTTCATTCTGCTTGTGACATGCCAGACATCCGGATGGTCCGACCAAACGACCGCCTTCCAGAATTGCCTCTGCCTCTGCTTTGGGATCTGGTTTTGTTATAATTGTTTTGGCAGGAACAGAAACTGCCGATGGTGCTTTTTCATATTCAGGTTTTCTGACTTCCCCGGGTTTGTTCCAAAGCAACAACCGGAAGTCTTCCGGATTCCGTTTCTGATCCGACACCTGATTCAACGTATACCAGGCATCAGTACTCCATAGAGTGCGTCCGGCCTGACTTTGAAGCGAATCATTCCATTCAAAATGATACACAAACCCTTCTTTCAGTTTTCTAATGTCAACCAGAAGGCGGGTTCTGTCTTTGGAAATCCGGATGCTTTCAGGCTTGAACTCTGTAGGTTCCGTTTTTGGGCCACCATACCGCATGGTGGGAATGTATGTCCAGGAAGCCATCCGAAGCAGGTTTTCAGGGTTTCGGATTTTCTCCGGAAGCGGTTCAGTAAATTCAATTTCAAAACCGGTTTTGAGAGAACGAATGGCCAGAATATCAAATACCGGACGACCATTCCATTTCAACGCTTCCAGACCAAACCACTCATGATGTGATTGGCCCCAGTTTCCAGGATTGCCAATCATTCCCACATACAGATTGCTGTCTGGTCCGACAACCAAACGGTTGGTTCCGCCTTCCAATCCTTGTGTAAAAGGAAACGCAACTCCCTGATATTCTCCTTTTATTTTCTCTACAAATACCCGTTTCAGCCCGCCGTGTGTCACATCTCCATGGACTATCTGGTTTCGGTAAGGACCCATATTCAGCAAGGCAGGCTGACTGGTTGAATTACCAATTTCATTCTGGGGCAACCAAACCACCGGTGGTTGTTCTTTCAATGTCCCGATTTTGTACAGATCGGCGGAGTAGTTTCCGTAAAAGGCACCGGGTTTGAGATGAAGAATTTTGCATGCAGGGATCCAGTCGCCTTGATTATCAGCAATAAAGATTTCATTGTCAACCCCAATTCCAATTCCGTTGGGCGTTCGTAAGCCACTGGCCAGAATTTCAAGGGAACCATCCATGCCAATTTTGATGGCTTTTCCCCGGTCTTTGTTTTGAGGGATGGTGCTTTTTCCCCCGGGCTGGATGGCGATGGCCAGAGTCGCATAAAAGAATCCATCCTTGAACACAAGGCCAAAGGCAAATTCGTGAAAATTTCCTGTCGCCCCCCATGCGTTGCAAACCGCCCTGTATTCATCTGTGAATCCATCTGCATTGTGGTCAATTAGTTCGGTGAGCTCCTGTTTCTGAAGAACGAAAATCCGGTCATTGACGACCTTCAGACCCAAAGGTTCGGCCAGGCCCCAGGCGATTCGTTTCACTTCAATCTGGTTGGTATCGAGGGAAGTTGGTTTTGAAATTTTGTACACCGCTCCCAATGAATCCCAGGTTGAAAGGATGAGAGATCCGTCTGAGAGAAAGTCCATTCCACCTACCCTTGGAAGGAAGTTTCGGCGATGCAGAGCAAATTTTGAAAGTGAAGGATGGAGAAAATCCGGCGCCAATCCAATTGCCTTCAGATCCAATATGGTAAGTGGTTGGGTGCTGTTCATCGCCTGAAGCACGGAACGTTTCGCAACCCGGAAATACTCAGATGGTATGATCTCAAAAGCGTTTTTTCCTGGTTCAAACCAGGATAGGCTGAGCTCTTTAAGTGATTCCGGATCAGTTTTGAAATGACGAATCACGAAAGAGTGCGGACCTGCATCCAGATCAAATTCGGCTTCCGATTCAGTGCTGTTATGAACGCCATCGTTGTTCACCACTTTTTTATCATCAATCCAAAGAGCGGAACCATCAGAACTTCGGAGTTTGAAGAGATAGGAGCGGTTTTCCGGAATCACGATTTCACCCGATACGTCCATTAGAAATGGTGCTTGTCCAGTGAAAGCAAAGTTTTTCTGCTGATCTGAAACCTCTACTTTGTCCAGAATGTTGACAGAATACGCTTTATCTGGTTTTATATCGCTCAGTTTTTTAGCATCAGGATTGGTAAGCAGATATACTTTTGCCAGCAGACCAATCTGAAAGGAAGTGTCTGGTTTTAGCTGTGAAGGGATCTGGCAGTAAGCGGATTCCATCCGGCACTGGAAAGCCAAAAGCGTGAACCATTGAAGGAAGGGGAGGAGGAAGACGCGGCTACAATTCTTCATCAGAGTATAGCTGCCGGGTCAAGAAGCACGTTTACAAAAGTGGGCTCATCCGGTTTGATTTTCAACAGGCCTAAAACAGACCAGATGGGTTTGGCCATGGTTAGTTTTTCACAGCGATTCAGGGCTTTAAATTCCGAATTTGATTTCAACGATTCCATTGAAGCCATTCCGTCAGCAAAGACCTCAGCAAAAATCTGAACCCCTTTCGGAGGTGGTTTTACCCAGACAAAGTATCGTTCGAGAATCGGACCGGAAATTCCATCCACATACTCAGGCCACTCATCGATTACAGCGTCCTGCGTGGAGTCTATTTTCAGTTGATACCGCAGGGCGATTTTCCCTTTTTCAAACCGGTATCCCTGGAACCGGACTTTGCAGTTTTTCATCTGAAACCGGTTGCCGTTTGCCCCAATGATAAACCAGGCAGACTCCTTTAATGGCATCTCCATATATTTCCCACCTTTGGTAACCGGTTGAGGGCCATGCTTGTAGTTGTAAACCGGACCCTGTTTCAAAACCCCTTCCTTCCAGATCCGGGAAATGCCACAATGGTACGTGTCGAATCCAACATACAGATCTTCATGGAGGGCCAGTGTAAGAACCCGGGGAATTCCATCGAGCACTGAACGGAAAGCCCACAGCTCGGTTGGCCTTTCAGCTGCCTTTGATTGGGCAATTGCTGCTGGCCTCCCAAATCCTGATAAACAAATGATTGCGATAAAAAGGACAATACGCATAGTCAACTCAACGGTGTAAATCGTCCGCAAAATAGAACCTGAAATTGATATTCGCTTTCTGCTGGCATAAACCAGAAAAGCAGAACCATCCACCAGACGGTATCTTTTTTCATCGGTTTGACTTTTCGGATATGATATGAAGATGGAGAACTAATTGGCATTGGTTTCAGGATAATCTCTTTTTTGCATCCAAAACAAAGAAACGTGGCTGGTGAACGAATTATCTGTATCGGTGCAGCTTTAACCGACGAAATTTTTACAAGCCTGGAAAAGCCGGAAACAGGCACTTCCAACCCTGCGAGCTACCGCAAGTCTGCCGGTGGCGTGGCAAGGAATATGGCAGCCAATCTGGCTCAGTTGGGTCTGGAAGTGGGGCTTGTGTCCCATTTTGGCGAGGATCCGGAAGGTGATTTTCTTCTGACCGAATGTGCCGGTTACGGTATTGATTGTCGGTTCTCAAAGCGATCCCACAATCCCACTGGTCGTTTTTCTGCTATCCTGACTCCGGAAGGTGAGCTGTTTGCTGCGGCTACTGTTTCTTTTCTGGAGGCCGAGATCACACCTGAATATCTTGCGTCTATTCGTGGATATGTACAGTCTGCAGGATTACTTCTGGCCGATTGCAACTTGTCGGTAAGCAGTCTGGAGTGGTTACTTTCATTTAGCAGAGACATTCAGATTCCGTTGATCATTGAACCTGTTTCGATCCCCAAAATAAGACGACTTGCTGGTTTGGATCTCACGGGACTTTATTTGTTGACTCCCAATTTATCTGAACTCGATGCACTCACAGGAGAAGGGGAGAATGAGATATCAGATTGGTTAGAGCAAGCCGGAATTCAGTCAGTTTGGATTCGGAAGGGAGCCTCAGGCTCAGAGTTTATTTCAAAAAAGTCAAGACTTTCTGTATCGGCGCCGTCAGTTTCTGTAGTGGATAGTACCGGAGCAGGAGATGCTGCACTGGCAGGTTGGATCTTTGGATTTGTAAACGGAAAGGATGCTCTGACTTGCATTCAGTTCGGACATTCCATGGCTGCGTTGATCCTTGAACAAAATGGCAGTACGTTTGCCAGCCTTGAACCAATCATTCTTGAACAAAAATACCAGCAGTTGTATGTACCATCCATATCTCCTCATTCAGCCTGAAGTTCAGCAGGCTTTGGCAGAAGCGAAGCCTGTTGTTGCCCTGGAATCAACCATTATTTCGCACGGGATGCCCTATCCCCGGAATGTTCAAACGGCACTGGAAGTTGAGCAGGTCATTCATGACGGAGGAGCCGTTCCGGCAACCATCGCTATTCTTGATGGGAAACTTTGCGTTGGGCTAAACTCAGACCAGCTGGAAAAACTGGGGAAGTCAGGCCATTCGGTTTGGAAAGTAAGTCTGCGGGACATGCCGTACGTCATTTCTCAGAATCTGATGGGTGCAACCACGGTCGCCGCTACCATGCGAATTGCATCCATGGCCGGAATCCGGGTTTTTGTCACAGGTGGTATCGGTGGAGTTCACAGAGGAGCTGAAGACAGTATGGATATCTCAGCAGATTTAACAGAAATGGCCCAGACGTCTGTTTCAGTTGTTTCGGCAGGAGTAAAATCGATACTGGACATAGGACGGACTCTAGAATACCTGGAGACTCTGGGTATTCCTGTCGTGACCTTTGGGCAGGATTCATTTCCAAGTTTTTATTCAAGCAGCAGCGGATTTCATTCGCCACTACGGCTTGATTCTGCCATGGAAATAGCTTCTATGATGAAAGCAAAGTGGGAAATGGGTTTGAATGGCTCTGTGCTGGTTGCCAATCCTGTTCCTTCGGAGTTTGAGGTGAAGCCGGAAGAAATTGAGAAGCATATACTGAAAGCACTGGACGATGCAAACCAATCAGGAATCCGGGGCAAAGAGGTGACACCATTTCTATTAAAAACGATAGCTGAAAATACCGGAGGTGAAAGTCTTGATGCCAACATCGCTCTTGTAAAAAACAATGCCGTTTTGGGAGCGGCCATTTCAAAGGCATTTTCAGGATTAAGAAGCTCTCCTTTATGATTCTGACGGCATTTTTTAAGAAATGACGGAGCCCGTTACGTTCTCCATAAACGGTAAAGGTTTGTGATATCCGGAAAAATATTTTTTTGCTTGCAACCTATTGACAATTGAATTTGTCATTGTATTTGGAATCGTTTTTTCACACTCAATTCTATCTCTTCAGGCGTGGTTTTCCATTGTTTGGAAACTCTTCAATCGGTTAGTTCCGATAAAAGGCAAAAGGAGAAAATGTTGCAGGTGAAGGAAAGGTCCTTAAACATTCACGATATTTTTTAAACTTCTATGACCAAAAAATTACTTGCCATTGTTATGGTACTGGCTGCACTGGGAGATGCGTATGCCGGAAACAATCCAGTAAAACGAACAGCCAGGTTGGACGTTCGTCAACAAAAATTCAGTCGTGCAGAGCAGCAACTCCGCCAGGCCAGGGCTGAAGCACAATTGCTGTCAGGTTCCAACCCGAAACCATTTCAGCAACCTGCAAAGCGAAAAGGCAAGGGAAATTCGGTTCAGGCTTCATCTCTTACTTTTTCTGATCTTGGCCAGTCGGTGAATCCATTCACATCCATTGGAGGAGGCCGAAATTATCTTTCTGTTGTGCCTGAATTGAATGCGGTTGCTTTGATCCGCAGAGGTGGACCAACTGATCCGGGGGGATCCAGCAGCAAGCCAGGAGATAAATTATTCCTTGATCTAAATACAAGAGGGGGAGATGATGGTTTCTGGCAAATTTCAAGAAACCGCTTGTTCAACAATGAGTTGTATGATATTTCAACATCTAACCATGGCCCTCGCTATCCACAAGGCCTCCTTTTTAATCCTCCAGGAAATTCCGACACAGCTATGGCTTTTGCCATGGCCATTACCCGGGTTCTCGATGGATCGAATGATACCTGGGGCGGATATGGAAGAGGATGGGCAAAACTTCTGCAGGGATCTCAAACAAAACAAACATTGGCCTCATCCGGTGATTTCTTTCATTTCAGGAGCGAGTCGATGATTTCAACAAGCCTGGGATCTGTTTTTACCATTGAAGCGGAAGAAGTAATTGAGGGAGAAAACATCTCGTTTACAAACAGAATTATGGTTAATCGTTTCAAATACAATTCCACAACCCAGTCATTTGACAGCTCAACGGTTTTTCTTCCATTTACAAACGATGGAGCAGATTCTGCCAGCGATGTAGGAAATGCCGCCATCGCGTTTGCTCCGGATGGTCTGCATGGATATGCAGTGATAGCGGGTTATAACAAGGATTTCTCAAGGCCGTTTGGTAACATCCCGTATTTCTCCCGCACTACGGATGGTGGTGACTCCTGGTCTGATTTCAAACCAATTGATTACAACAAATCAATTTATGAAAAAGGAAATTCCTCTCCGGACAAGGATGAATTCAGAGATGGCCTTTTTGTGGGCAACTATGTTGTTTTCACAGATACCTCCATTGTGAGAGCCGATTCTTCCACTCAGCCTGGTGCACACCCGGTTGACTATACGATGATGGATTTCGATCTTTCTGTGGATAAAAACAATCAGGCACATATTTTCGGAACTCTTTGCGTGGGAGGATTTGGTGATACTCTTGAGTTAACGGGTCCGAATTTTTTCCGGCCTCAAAACGGTAGCTGGAATGTTCACATTTCAATCAAGGCTTCAGATGATACAGGCAGAGGAACGGTCATTTCAACCAATCAGGCTGTTCAGGGTTGCTTTGGAGATTGTGCTGTAACGGCCGAAAGTTTTAAAGAGTTGAACAGACCACAAATCGCTCAGTCAGCAGATGGTTCAATACTGGCCCTTTGCTGGTCTGATACAGATCTGGAAGCGTATCCTCAAACGGCAGATGACAATAACAACAACCCGGATCTTTGGATGCGTGTGATGAGGGTTGGTGCAAATGGCGAAGTGTTCATGAATTCTCAAAACCGGAATCTGACCAAAGGATCTGACAGAGATGGTCTGGCCACACAGGCGAGTATTGCGCCTGTTTTGTTGAATTCAGCCAATGGTTTTGAACTTGCAGCTACGACAACGATAATTCCGGACTATGTATTTCCAATGGCAGATCTGGCTGTTCAGCATTTGTTTGTTCGGGGTATTTCAGTACCAAGTGCATCCGATTCAACTCCGGTTCCTGTAACTCCTGAATTGATTATTCTGAAAAACAATGAGGTTCTTTCTTCCAATGGCAAACTGCCAGTGGGTCTTGATCTGTTGCCAAACCCTGCCGGCTCGGTTTTCAGTGCTCATTTAACCAACCTCACGCAAGGAACTGTTGAAATCCGGATTACGAATCTTCTCGGTCAGGTCATTGAGACCAGGTCCATTCAAACGGAAAGTGCCCGGATCAATGTTCCGTTCAATCTTCGGAAGGTTCCAAAAGGAATCTATCTGATCAGTGTCCGAAATGCTGGACAGACCACAACAAACCGAATCATCCTGGAATAGAAATTCACCCAAAATCATAAAAAAAGGGCCCCAACCGGGCCCTTTTTTTATGCCAAAGCATAATTTGATTCTATCAATTCTAAAAGCTGGCGGCAACGGATGCAGTTACCCCGGAACTGGCTGGAACAAACCGGCAAACACCTCCAACACAGAAGACTCCGGCACGTTGACGACCGCCTGAAATGGAAATCCGCACAGTTCCCTTTGTGTAACCAGTTGTAACTCCCAGATAATTGATCCGTTGGCTTGGTTTTTGGTTCCCGTAGTTATACTCATTGTATAACGCAAAGAAGTAGTGAGATCCCATCTGGTATTCGGCTAATCCCATCGCCCATGAACCATTATCCTGTTTTGTATAGAGGTTCTGAAGTTCGAAGCGAAGGGTGTGTTTTGGTTTGAATTTCCACGAAACATCCACCACCCCAATGTGAGAATAAATGGTCTTCACGCCAAGGTTGTTTGTAATCCGAAGAACTTCATTTTCAGCCTCAATATAAAGATAGGTGACAATTGCTTTCACCTTAGGACTTATTTTTTTACTGATTTCAAGACTTACGTTTTCATAGTATTTTTCCTTACCAACTTTGAAAAATTCAGAATTATACCCTTTCGCACTGTCCAGACCAATAACGGGAGTTTTATCTAAACCATTGATGCGTGCATAGTTGAAAGTAAAACTTGTTCCATATTCACCTCCAACTAAGGTTCCTTCTTTTGCATTGTAGAAAACATCCAACTGCATACCCATTTCGCCCTTAGATTGTGTCGCATAAGGATATAGAGTTGCCAGACGATAGGTATGCTGCGGGGTTAAGGGTGGAAGATAATTGATGAGCAGATTATTAAGATCAGCTCCCCGGTCGCTGCGAAAATCAAAATTGTCTATTCGTTTGGCTCCCAGAGAGACACCAAATCCTTTACCGGAATAACCTCCCAGTAACAATAAAGCCTGGCCAGGACGATAAATCAGATTGTTGGCTTTGCTTGGATCGTTTGTTTTGTATGCATACTCTCCTTCGAGATTAAACATGTTTCGTGTCATCTTAAGCCTTCCAGAAAAGGCTGCCACGTTTTCAGGTAATTTATAGGAAGGATTATCATCAGCCTGAAATTTACTGACGGCACCAATTCCACCTGTTATTTTGGTCGAACTCAGTTCAAATTTCGGAATCAATTCATTGAGTGAAAAATCGGCATCAATTCCCCGTACAATGCCGGGGCCATTGGCAAAAAAGAAACGTTGTTTCCCTACGAAAGCTTTTACCTGTATTCCTTCCAGCAGGTTGTACCGGATTCTGACACCATCCACTGAATTGTCAAAACCAAGTCCCCATTCCCAATAGCTACGGTAGATTAGCCCATTACCAAACTGTTCATAAAAATTGCCAAGTGTGACCGAAAGTTCTTTCCATTTATAGTTGATAAAACGAAACGGCACTCCGGTTCCTTTGAGTCTCTGGTCGTATCCTAAAAGTGGAGGCTGGTAGTTTTCAAGACGAAGTCCACCTGACAGGTTCCCTCTGTCATACAAGATGTTCAGGTAGGAATTATTTCCAATCACTTCCTTTACTTTTTGCGAACCGTCGATCTGAGGTTCGTAAATGTAGTATTGGGCATCTGATTGGAAATCGCCGTGCACATAACTCGATTCTGTTTCACTTTCACTTTCGGGCTCTTCCTGAGCCATCGATTGCTGAATACCAACCAGTGAAAATAGAATCAGGCCGAAACTGATTTTCCGGGTCCAGGACAGTGGTGTCAATTCGCGAAAATCTAAGGTTTCGGAGTAAATTTCTTAATAATCTCAAACAATTCATCCTCGTCTCCGGGAGCAAAGGAATTGTGTTGCCAGAGAATTTCTCCTTTATCATTCACCAGAAACGTATGGGGAATATTGTTCACATTCAGTGAACGTTTGAAATCACCATTCGGATCCAGCAAGATGTCGTATTCCCAACCTTTGCCATTGGCCATCGGGCCAACTTTCGAAATATTTCTTGAATCATCGATCGATACGGCAATGATTTTGACATTGGTTTCTTTTTTCCAGTCTCCATACAACTCTTTAATCGTGTTAAGCTCCAAAACACAAGGCTTGCACCAGGTAGCCCAGAAGTTGATGACTGTTAATCCATTTTTGTTCAGAACAGAGTTTGATTTTACCAATTTGCCATCCAGAGTTTTGACATCTACTTCTGGTAATTTGCGGATTGGTTCCTGAAAAAACGTGAATCCAAAAAGCAAACAGGCTAAGATTGGTGTTAGTTTGAGAAGTTTTCGCATAGTATTAATAAGAAATGCCCGGAGAAGTTTGTCCCCGGGCATTGCAATAAGAAGTCAGTTATTATTCAACAACAATTTTTTGAACCGGCATACGGGTTCCGTTGCTGGTTGTCTGAAGGAAATAAATTCCGGCTGGAATTCCGTCAAGTGATAATGATTCGATAGATGATTGAGAACCATTCAGGCGAACTTCCCGGATCACTTTTCCTGAAATGTTCTGCAATTCAATGTTTCCAGAACCGCCAGAAACCGGAACAAAGAGTTTTGATTTGGCAGGATTAGGGAACGCAGGAGCATAAGCTGCCAGTTGTTCTTTCATTTCTGTTCCAGTAAGAGTGTTGTCAAACCATCCGTTTGTACGGGCTACCAATGCATTTCTGTAAGCAGCAGCTGAAATGGCTTCCATGCGGAATCCAATATAAACTGTTTTCCAGTTTGCCCCTTCATTGTAAATACCAGCAACATTGTCAGTGCTGTAGTTTAGGAATGCAACTGCTGCTGCATTACCAGAAACAGCAAGTTGATCCGGATAACTGGTTGAACTTGCTGGAAGTGTGATTGAACTGGTCAAAGGTGGCGCAAGGATCAGATCATCAGCAACCGTTGTAACAGAAACAGCAGTTGTTGAACCGTCGCCAACATATTCAGCACCAAGTATCGTGTTATAGAATTCGAGAGCATCAAGATCGCCAACACCATTTACCTCATACCCGATATCCTGACCCATAATGAACAGGTTACCACCAGCATTCAGGTAGTTTGTAAATACAGCTGCTTTATCAGCAGTAAGAGTTCCGCTGTATGAAGCACCTGTTGTGTAGTAGATTTTCTTAACTGTTGACGGATTCAATGACTCTGAATCCAGATTGCCAGATTCTTCTGCAGTTAAAGCGCAATATGGCTGAGATGCGGCTGTAAATGCACTGGTGAAACGAGCAGCAGCAGTTCCGGCAATATCAAGAAAGAGAATGTTGGAAGGTGTAACAGCAGTGAAATTGAGTGTGTTTTTCACGCCTGGAAGAATGTTGTATGAGTTCATCTCCACTTTGATCGCCACTTTTTTATTCAGCACTGCATCGTTTGGACCAGATACAACCAATTGAATATTCTTGGAAGAGTTCGCTGGCAAAGGAATACTATCTGTTTCTGCATATGTAATACCATCCGAAATAATTGAGGCAGACCAGCCAGCTGGCAATCCAGTAATGGTGGCTTTCGCTTTTATCTTTTGGTCAACTGTTGTTTTTGATGTTGCAACGAAATCAAAAGCAAGGTCATTTCCAGCTTTCATACGAACAGGTTTTTGTGATTCTGCACGGGCCACGGCCAACCATGGTCTTGGCTCATCATATGCAGCTCCCAAAACTTCTTTTGTTGTGTTATTTTGAACGAATGCAACAGCAGATGCCTGGCCCAAATTATAATACACGTCAGTACCGTTGGAACGAACAAGAGAAAACTTGTATGTGTAGGTAACGCTGTCTCCGGCAGCGATGGCCGGAAGTGTGGTACCAGATGCGCCCGGTAGCATTTTTTTCATCACACTTTCAAATTTCTTCTCACCGTTTGTTCCGGGAGCGGTCGCAAATTCGATTTCTCTTTCAATTGCGGCAATTTGAAGAATGTAACCGGCAGGAACCTGAGTCGTGGCTTTCACGGTGGCCGATACAACCATAGAATCGTTCAAAGGAGCAGTATTATCTTTGACGAAGTAAGACACCCGGGTGTTCACTCCAGGTGCTACACTGTTCCGACTATTAATTTTTGTTTGAGTTACTCCTCCAGGACTTCCGTTGTAAAAATTTCCGTCAAGAACTGAGTTTGGTACACCGGTTACATTGTAATAGGTTACACGGCTGGCCACTTCTGTTGGGTTGGCAGCATTCATTGGGTCAGTACCTGGCCATGAAGTCTGGTATTTGATTGCCACGACTTTGGTCAGGTTATTATCCAGAAGTGCATTCAACGCAGGGTTCTGAACAGCACAGGGGCCACACGAAGCTTGTGTAAAATGCTCCAGCAAAACCAGCCGCTGTCCAAAAGAGGCGGTGATTCCGGATATCAAAATAAAACTGGAAAGGAGAGCTTTTTTCATTCTTGATAACGATTGTTTTGAATAAGAGCCAAATTTATCCTGAATCTTACATTTCTTCCAAACAATTGGCTGAAATTTCAGTAAAACTCGGCATAATATTCTGCAAAGGCCCGGCAGAATGGAATTTGATCGCTTAATTGGCCAAATACCCTAATCTATTAATAGACTATTCGGGGAAGAAGAGAACATTACCCTCCGGATGGCAGAAGCACTCAAATGGTCATTGAACCCACTCAGCAAATTTTTTCGGCGGTCAATCTCAGTTTGAGTAAACGGTTTGTTTCGTAACTCTTTGATAAGCTGCAGTAGTTCTGCGGGTTTCCTGAATGAAATGCAGACTTCATCCAGGCCGGTCCCCTCCACCATTTGTGGGTTTGTCAGGACAAATCTTCCCTGAAATAATGATTTCACCAGCTTTAGTTTTACACCGGTTGATTGGAACGCAGGCAATAGATGAAGATGGGCTTCGGCGATCAGTTGATCCATTTGCGACCCTGATGGATTCTCAATCAACTGAAATCCTGGCAAACCTGACAGCATCGTCTTCATTTTCACTCCTGGTTTTTTCCCGGCAATGATCAGTGGAAAATCGCTTTCCGGCTTAACATTCGCTACCAGCCATTCAACCGCTTCTTCGTTTTCCGGAACCGACAAATTGCCATGGTACAACATGTAGGTGCCAATACCGGGCTCCGCACTTCTGGATGTTACACCATGAAAGGGAAAGATCAGACTCGTTTGCGGGTAACGGCTTTCCAGATATTCCGTCTCGGTTTTACTGATGGCAAAAATGTGGTTTGCATGAACCAATACCGATTCATACCGCTGCAGTCGTTTTGATTCCACCGCATAATAAATTGACTTGAGGGTTTCGGTTGAATGGTCAAACAAGCCACGGTAATACTGCCACTCCACATTGTGCATCCGCACCGCTTTTATTTTTTCTTTCAGCAATGGATGATCAAGGTAGGCGCAGGTGTGAAGTCCTTCAAACAAAATCGGATATGGATCGGATGAAAGACGTTCCAGCAGGTCCGGATTAATACGGGAGCCAACGATATACGGAACCCGGCTTACCAGTCCGGTGTAAATTTTTTTTCTCGGGTAGTAATGAATGGTTTCACAAATGGCATTGAGTTCGGGAGCTGCTTTCCTTCCATACTGAAAACAATGAAGGTGAACTTTAATACCGATTTCTGAAAGTGCCTTGATTTTGAAAAAAACGTCAATCACACCTCCGTAATCCGCTGGAAACGGAACATCGAATGAAACTATATGTAAATGGTGTGCCTCCAAAAATGGACTTTATGTTGGAAATGATCCGCAAGTAACAAAAAAAGGCCGCACCTGCTGAGGGTTCGCTCCCTGGTATTTGCGGAATTCATAGGAATGCTTGTTTGCTCGAAGTCAAACCTCCCATATTGCAGGCTGATTTCTGATCCTTATTTCATGAACCGCTTCCATCGTTTTGTTATGGTATTTATGGTTGCAGCTGCCTCTGCTACAGCCCAATCGACATTTCAACCTCTGGATCCGGATGTTTATCACTGGGTCACCAGGGCTGAAATCAAGACACAAAGTCTGAACGGACGGTTTCATTCCGGAATCAAAGCCTATTTGCGGAAGGATGTGGTCGAACTGATGGATTCAAGCCAGAAATGGAATGCAGGAAAATTGTCGAAGGTTGACCGGTTTCACATCCGGTACTTCAGAGAAGTAAATTCGGAATGGTCACACCCCGATTCCTCTTCAAGGAGAGAGAAACTTCTGTTCAAGTCCTTTTTCCGTCGGAAGGCCGATCTGCTTTCCTATTCTGAGCCGGGTTTTGATGTGCACGCCAACATTGCCGGTTACGGTGCACTCGGTTCATCCAGTGACAACGCCGCCAGCCAGTACATCAATACGCGTGGAGTGGAAGTGAGGGGAATGATCGGAAAACGTGTGGGCTTTTATACGTTTATGACCGACAACCAGGTGATGTTGCCGGGTTATATTTCCGAATGGACCAATACCTACAATTCGCTTCCGCACGAAGGATTCTGGAAGAGGATCGATCAGAAGGGTTACGATTTTTTCACAGCCAGGGGCTACATCACCTTCAATGCCACAAAGTACATTGACTTCCAGGTGGGGCACGACCGCATTCATGTTGGCAATGGTTACCGGTCGCTCATTTTGTCGGATTTCGGCAACAACTACAGCTTCGCCAAAATCAATACCCGAGTGTGGAAATTCCAGTACACCAATCTGTTTGCCAATCTCAAAACCAGCATCACAGTCGGCCCCAGTGGTACGCCCGGAAGCCGACTGATTCCGGACAAATACCTTTTTTTCCATAGATTAGGAATGAACATTGGGCGGTACTTTAATTTTGGAATTTTCGAATCAGTTGTAGCGGGAAGAGACCCTGCCTTGTATCCAAACGGAACCAAAGTGCCTTTGAGCTATTTCAATCCGATTATTTTTTACCGGTCCATTGAGCAGGATGCCGGAAGTCCGGACAACTCCTGTCTGGGAATGGATTTCAAAGTGGCCCCGTTGAAAAACGTACAACTTTACGGACAGGTTTTTCTGGATGAATTTCTTTTGAAAGAAATCAAGGCACAGAAAGGATGGTGGGGAAATAAATACGCACTGCAGGCCGGTTTTCACTACATCGACGTTTTGGGTTTAAAGAATGTCGATCTTCAGATGGAATACAATTTTGTGCGGCCGTTTACCTATTCACATCAAAGCAATTACACATCGTACACCCATTACAGTCAGCCGCTGGCGCATCCTTTGGGAGCGAATTTTCAGGAAGTTCTGGCGATTGTAAGGGTTCAGCCATGGCATTTTCTCAATGCCAGCTTTAAAGCTATTTACTACTCGAAAGGCCTTGATAGGATTGATCAGAATTACGGAGGGAATGTCCTTGTGTCGTACAATGAACGGGCCAGCGATTATGGAAATAGCGTAGGGCAGGGGCGAAAAGTAGATGTACTGTACCTCGATGCGACGGTGAGCTACCAGCCGTTTACCAATTTCTTTCTCGATTTTAAACAGGTGATCCGGAAAATGAGCGGTGACCTTTTACCCACCGACCAGAATACGATGTACACCAGTGTCGCCGTACGCTGGAATGTGCCTCAGCGGTTGAATGAGTTTTGATCCTCCTGGATTACCTGTGGCCGGCAGGTTTGGAATCCATTGAGAATGCTGTTTGCTCAATTGCTCAGTTTCAATTTATTGAATCAAATGGATGCTAAAAAAAAGGGAACCGACCTTTTCAGGTGGTTCCCTTTCTGCCAAAAGGGCTGATTAGCTTAAGGTCGTGTCAAATAACTCTTCGAGTGTCTCTTCCAGAAACTGAAGACTTTCCGGTTCCGGAGCATTCAGCTTCAAAACGATGGTTTCGTATTTATCCGGAATGTCGTTTTCCAGTGTGGCACTGATCAGGATTTTTTCCGGGCCCTGAGCTTCAAAACGGACAGTCGGACGGAGAGCAGAAAAAACTGATTTTTCTTGCTCTATGTCAATTAGATTTACAAGAATTCCTGGCTGCTTGGTCATCGTATGGATGGAAGTTTCCAGATATTCGGACTCGATTTTCAGTTGTAAATTATCCTCTTCCAGCTCCCGGCTCAGCTCGGCAAGACGGTCTGCAAAACTTCGTAACACATTTCTGGGCGTCGTATAGTCCGGTTTTGGTTCTGCTTTTTGTGGGATGGTCGGTTCAGCTTTCTTTCTTTTCATGAGTTGATGATATTTAAGTTTTACTCAATATAACGTTTGTTGTTGCACATTTCCAAACGGCCACTTGTTCCGAATATTCTGAGGGAGAGAAAAAAAGGCTCAGAAACCAGCTAATGCGATCAGTTCAGATAACCCAATCTTCTCTAAAACCATGCCGGAAAATCACGGATCAAAAATTCAATTGAATACCAATTGAATTGCCTTCCCAAAGATTCATCCGAAAGCAGAACCTTGCGTTACCACTTATACAAAAATACCAGCCCTCCATCAGGAGAACTGGTATCCCATCGTTCAAATATTCGAAATCCAGGCTTTGATCAGGGTTGAAAAGTCTGATCCCACAAAGCCTTTTTCCTAACGGACTGTCACCGGATGGACTGTCATACCGTCTGAATTGCGGACTTTCACCCAATACTGACCTGCATTTACCGACGAAGGGAATGTCACTTCCTTCTGGCCGGCAACCGTTTGATTCATTGAGAATGCAACCTTACGGCCCAGTACGTCGGTTATGTCCAGTTCTGTATCCTCTCCTGAACACACCAAAGTAAAGACCTGGTTTGTCACCGGATTCGGATACAGAAGCCGGGTCATCCGGGAAACCAGATTCTTACCACCTGTTACAGAGGCTGGATTCAGAATCAGTTCAAATCGGATGGGATTCAATTCTCCGTCACTGTTCGCAGCAAAACTGTATTCCGTACCTGCCTGAATCAATGTCAGAGTTCCAAAATGATTGTCTTTCAGGTACACTTCTGTATTCTCCAGAAACATTTCTCCTTCCGGAAAACCGAAGCTGAAAGAACCGGTTCTTCCATGATAATCCATAGAAAGTCCGATCGTGCGGGTTTCCGTGATCGGGGCTATGCTTTCCAGCAGGCGACCGGCGTTTCCTTCTGACCGTATCGAGAATTCTGCATTGGTACCTGGGAATATTTCAAGATCCCGGTTCTGGTCGAAGCCATCGGTTGAACCCTCTTCCATTTTCACCATCGCATCAAACTGATAACCTGGTGCATTGACGGAAGTCAACCGTATTTTGAGTTGGTTGCCGGCAGCAGTTGCCGTCCGTAAAAAGGTAGCAGAACTGGTGGTCACTTTGGCCGACTCTTTTACACTCAGATTGGTAACGTACGTTCCGGGAGTCGTGAGCCGGACAAAAAACGACTGTCCGCTTGGAATCAGATTCGGATT
>DAIOVD010000014.1:0-1825 GCA_036759185.1 Catalimonadaceae bacterium
TTTGTTTTCCTGAACCTTGCGGTGCATCCTCACCGAGATCCCGTTGGATGTGTAATCCAACTGTCCCAGTCATGCCGGATTTCCGACAACCAGGAAATGCCGGACCGTGTCTGCGCATTGGCTTTTATGTGGGTGCAGACTTTTCCCGACATCGGTTCATTGGGCTGCAATACTTCCAGAACCAGATTTCCCATCCGGAAAACACCGGCCGAAGCCTCATATTCCAGCTTTTCTCCGGGAACCACCACAAACTTCTCCGTCTGATAAATCGGTAATTTTTCAATCTCACTTCCTTCTTTATGGTTGGAACAGGAACCGACCAGCATGAAAATGAGCAGGAGTTTCATTCCCACAAATCCCTCCCAAAAGTTCAGGGCGGCATTAATAAGGACGGTATCTTTCCTTTCTTTCATCATATCCGGATCTGGCCATTTCCACGGACCACCCATTTTTCGGTGACCAGTTTTTCAAGTGCGAAAGGACCCCGTGCATGGAGTTTCTGCGTGCTGATCCCGATTTCGGCTCCCAGCCCAAACTCGCCTCCGTCTGTAAACCGGGTAGATGCATTCACATACACAGCGGCTGCATCGACTTCGTTCAGAAAACGGGCAGTCACTTCCGCATTGTCTGCAATGATCGCTTCGGAATGGCGGGACGAATATTGACCAATGTGCCGAAGAGCCTCATCGATTCCTTCCACAACCTTGATGCTGAGGGCAAAATCGAGCCATTCTTTCCCGAAATCCTCCTCAGTTGCTTTCAAAAGAAAAGGATAATCAAGCATTTCCAAACCGGAATGTGATATGTCATCCGCATGAACTTCAACCTGGAATTCTGCCAGTCGGGGCGCCAGTTTCTGCATCAAAGCCGATGCAACTCCGGCATCAGCCAGCACACAATCAAGTGCATTGCACACCGAAGGACGGGACGTTTTGGCGTTGATGATGATATCCGTCGCCATCTGAAGATCGGCGGATTGATGCACATAGATATGCACCACACCGGCACCGGTTTCTATGGTCGGAACCAATGAATTCTGACGCACAAACTGAATCAGCTGGTCAGAACCTCTCGGAATCAACACATCCAGAAAACGGGTGGCCGTAAACATTTCCTGCACCACCGACCGATCGGACGGTAACAATAAGACAAGCTCCGCAGGAAGATTCTTTCGGTTCAACGCCTCGTGTATGCACTGAACAAGAGCCGTATTCGAGCGTTCTGCTTCTTTGCCGCCTTTCAACACGACGGCATTTCCTGATCGCAGACAGAGTGCCGACACATCCATCGTCACGTTGGGACGGGATTCGTAAATGATGCCCACCACACCCAAAGGCACGGCCATCTTTTTGATGTGCAAGCCATTGGGCAGATTTCGTTCCAGCAAAACCCGGTTGGTCGGATCGGGTAATTCTGAGACAGATTTCAGACTTTCCGCCAGTCCGGCGATACGCGATTCCGTCAGTTTGAGGCGATCTTTCTTCAGGTCCGAATCAGAGAGCAGATCCAGGTCCTTTTGGTTTTCAGCCAGAACGAAACCGGTTTTTTCGAGAAGCACGACCGCCATTTCCATCAGTAGTTCTGACCGGGCGCCATCGTCAAGCCGGGCAAGAATGGCGGAGGCATCTTTGGTTTTTTGAAGGAGAGACGAAATGGGGGTCATAAGATTACGATGTCGTCGGCATGGGCGACTTCCAGTTTTTTTGTTTTGAGATTTTGTGAAAGGAAAGCACTGCTTGTTTTGGCTCGTCCCACAGCGATTTCCTCTCCGGATTCTGATCGCATTCCGATCACTTCTCCTTCTTCAAATTCGCCGTCAATAATT
>DAIOVD010000014.1:1925-12797 GCA_036759185.1 Catalimonadaceae bacterium
ACACCACATCGTTTTCATTGGCAATCGGAATGATGCCCGAATCCCACAGAGTCTGATAGGTATTTTTCAACTGAAGGAACTGGTTGCGGTTGGCAAAATGACCTCGCTCACACAAACTCTGGGCAACGGCCACTTCATGTTTTGCAAATTCACGGCTGTAGAGCGCCATCAGAATGGGATTCCCCACGGCGGCGGCGGCCTTTTTCTGGCCCAGTTCTCCTTTGTATCCCGAAATGAATTGCTTTCCGGCCCCAACCGCCCCGGAAGAAACCAGCACAATCCGGTACAGATTCCGTAAATCCGACACCTGCCGGGCAATTCGCGAAAGGGTTTCGGGCTCCGGATTTCCGCTTTGATCCGTGATACTGGCGGTTCCGAACTTAATAACCAGAATGGGTTGCATCTCTTTTCCGTTTCATTTTTGGCCGGAATTCACTTCGGCCAGAAGCTGCAATTTTACGGAAAGAACGTCGGCTTGCCGTATTTAGTTTGCCGGACCAATGTTCTGTTCGCTCGTCCTGCGGTTTATTCAGAGATATCGTTCCTGTATGTATTCGGTTGCCAGAGCCGCACTCTGCAAGGCAAGCGGAATTCCACCTCCGGGATGCACGGACCCTCCGCAAAAAAACAGATTCCGGAAAGCCGAGCTGTAATTGGCGTGCCGTAAAAAAGCCGCAAACGGACTGTTGCTGTTGCTTCCATATAATGCGCCTCCAACAGATCCCGTCCTTGATTCCAGTGTTCTGGGTTCCAGGACGGTTTCTTCTTCGATTGCCGACTCCACATCAAAGCCGAGTTCTTCGGAAAGTCGCTTCAAAACGATTGCTCTTGTTTCCGGAATGATCCGGTCCCAGTCCAGTCCTTCGTTGGCCGGCGCATTCACCATCACAAACCAATTCTCTGAATTATCGGGCGCATCGCATTTTCGTTCTTTCGAGCTGATGTTGAGGTAAATCGTGGGATCAGACGGCATCGCTTTTCCTTGAAACAAATCTTCAAACTCCTTCCGGTAATCACTGGAAAAGAAAATATTGTGGAGTCCTGTTACGGGAGTTGAGACGGGAATTCCCCAGTACCAGATAATGGCGGAGGTGGATTTGGGCAGATTCAGGTATATATCGCCCTGACCTTTCATTCCAAGTAACCGGGAATAGGTCTGGCTCACATCGATGGCTGAGACGACGATATCCGTTTCGTACAATGTTGATTCTGTCCGGACGCCTGTGATTTGTTTGCCATTGGTTTCCAGCTTTCGGACGGACGAATTCAGAATCAGCTCAACACCGCATGCCTTTGCCAGACTAACCAGAGAATCTGTAATCTGGATCATGCCTTCTTCCGGAAAAAAGGCACCGATGCCAAACTCCAGGTGCGGAATCATGCTCATCACCGCGGAAGTCTGGTAAGGATCCGATCCGTTGTATGTGGCATACCGGTTGAAAATCTGGACTGTTTTGGGGTTCCGGAAAACCGATTTGTTGTAGGAATGAAGGGAGCCGAACAATCCCAGCCTGCCGAGATTCAGGTAGGCACGAAAAGCACGAGGGTTGAAGAAGGTTGACAGTTTCCGGAGACAGCGTTCCAGAAACAAGGACCCGATGGTTTCGTATTTGAAACGGCTTCTGGTCAGATAACGGTTTACTGTTTCCGGCGTTTCTCCCAGTTCTGTGGCGATGGTTCGGGCCAGTTGCTCCGGATTGGCCGGTGCGGTAAAGCGGGTACGGTCCGGAAAAAAGTAGCGGCAGACCTCCTCCAGTTTTTTATACCGAAAGGATTCCGGGTTTTTTCCGGCGATCCGGTAGAGGTCTTCCACCAGTTGGGGCATAGTGAACAACGAAGGGCCTGCATCAAACCGGTAATTTCCAAGCCGGAACTCCGACAGCTTTCCTCCGGGATATTCATTGGCCTCCAGAATGGTGACATCAAAACCCTGACTGGCAAGCCGTATGCCCGTGGCCAGTCCGGAAACACCCGCCCCGATGACAATCACTTTTCTTCGTTTCGGCGTATAAATGCTCATAAAATCTGAATTCTTTTCTGTCTTCAAAACCGGTTTTGCAAAGGGTAACGGACTGTAAAGAATGCAGGCTTGAAAAATGTTTGGTAAAAAACTGATTTCAAACACAAAAAATGAGAACCAAGGGGGCCTTCAAAGTATTATACTTGCGGTCCTTTTACAGATCCATCGATTCGCATGCTCAATATCGTCCTATTTGGCCCTCCGGGTGCGGGTAAAGGCACACAGTCTGCCAAACTTATCGAAAAATACCAGTTGGTTCATTTATCAACCGGCGATCTTCTTCGTTCCGAAATTGCGGCCGGGACCGAACTGGGCTTAAAAGCAAAGGGTCTGATGGACGCCGGAATGCTGGTGCCGGATGAAGTGGTGATCGGTATGATCGATAACAAACTGGCTCAGAATCCATCATCCAAAGGGTTTATTTTTGATGGATTTCCCCGCACCATTCCACAGGCAGAAGCCCTGGATGTGTTGTTAAAAAGCAGAGGAACAGGCATTTCTGCCATGATTGCACTGGAAGTGGAAGAGCAGGAACTCATCAGCCGTCTGTTAATACGTGGTCAGTCTTCCGGCCGGCCCGATGACCAGAACGAAACGCTCATTGCACAAAGAGTAACCGAATACAACACCAAAACCAGACCGGTGGCCGATTTTTATAAGGCCCAGGAAAAATTTCATTCAGTGTACGGCATCGGGGAGATCGAAGAAATCTTCGGCAATCTTTGCCAAGTGATGGATTCTCTGTAATCCCATTCTCTATCCTGTTATTTCAATACGCTTCCTCTTTCCATTGGGGAAGGGGTAAATGTTGGCGATAATCTTACAAGATCGCAGACAAATCGCTTTTCAACGGGTTTTACAGTTAAGTTCGGTTCATTTTTGCTGCTTACCAATTTCTGGCCGGAAGTTCATTTCACTTGCTCCGGTCTGGTTGTATGAATTCAGGCAAATCCTCCAAAGCCTTACTTAATCTCACCCTGCTTTATACGGTAGGTAACCTGGCCACCCGATTGATTAATTTCGGGTTGGTTTTCGTTACCACCTTTTACCTGACCAAAGAAGAGGTCGGGGATTACGACCTATTCATCATCACCCTTAGTTTACTCACACCGATTGCTACAATGCAGCTGGCTGAGGCGGCACTTCGCTGGCTGCTGGAAGATTCCAGTCCGGAAAGAGTGCAGAAAACATTCTCCAATATCCTTATTCTGCTCACATTCAGTTTATCACTTGTGGGTGTTATTCTGGGCGTTCTCCGATATTTAACCGTATTCCCCAACGAAATCAAACTTTACATCCTCATCTTTTTCCAAAGCTATTTCATTGTTTTCCAGCAAATCGTACGTGGAATCGGGAACAACCAGCTCTTTGTGAAAAGCAGTATTCTTTACACGCTTGTGTATGCCTTGCTCGCGGTGTTCAGTCTGGTATATACCGACAACCGAATAGAAGGACTCATCTGGGCAAACATTGCGGGATCGATCCTCACCTGCATTTATCTGTTCTTTTCGGGAGGACTTTCCCGGTACTTCACACTGAAAGGATTCAGCACTTCATTTGCCAGAACCTTACTGGTATACTCTGTCCCTCTCATCCCGAACACTCTTAGCTGGTGGGCCATTTCGTCGGCTAACCGGTATTTTATTCTCCTGTATTGCGGCAAAGCAGCCAACGGAATTTTTTCCATTTCCCAAAAGATCCCGACCATGCTGCTGCTGTTTACCGGCATTTTTTACCAGGCCTGGCAGGAAAAATCGATTTCTCTTACAGGTGATACAAACTCAGGAGCCTACCATTCCCGGATTTTCGACATCTACATCCGGATCATGTTTACCATCACCATTGGCATTGTCACCACAAGTCGTTTTCTGTTGAAGTATATGGTGAGTCCCCAGTTCTTTGAATCCTGGAAATACACAGCAATCCTGTTGCTCGGTGTGATTTTCAATTCGCTTTCCAGTTTTCTGGGCACCAGTTACCTAAGCCGGAAAGATACAAGGGGCGCCATGGTAAGCAGTCTGGCCGGTGGAGGACTGACGGTACTGTCTTCCTGGTTTCTGATACCCGCTTTTGGTTTGTACGGTGCCGGTCTGGGCATTCTGGTGGGATACTTTCTGGTGTTTGCCATTCGTAATTATGACGCCTACCGGTTTTACGGAATCAGGTTTCCGTACGGCCTCTTCTCGGTTTTTATGGGATTGTTCGCCTTTTCAAGTGCACTTAATTACATCGAAAACGGATGGGTGGATGCCCTCAATATTTTCCTTTCCGGTTGTGCCCTACTTTACATCAACCAGGATTTTATCAAAGGCCTTCTGGCAATGAGAAAGAAATCAACCTTAAAACCAGCCTAATTTCCATCAGCCTGTGAAACTGTACATCGTTACTGCCATTAAATTTATCATCGGATTTTTCAGGTTTGGAAAGCCAGTCAGCTTCCGGACCGACAAACCCAAAGCAGTCATTCTGCTGGTTCCGATCCATGGAAATATCGGCGACCAGGCATTGGGACTGGCAGGAAGGCGGTTTGTGGATGATTTCTTTCCCAATCATGAAGTGGTGGAAGTGACGATGCCCAACCTCTTTCTCGAAATTTTTGCATTGAAACGCCATCTGAAAAAAGGTGATCTGGTATTTGTGCAAGGTGGAGGAAGTATGGGAAGCCGCTATTTCATTGAAGAACTCTCCCGATGGGTGATTTTTTCACAGCTCAAA
This sequence comes from Catalimonadaceae bacterium, assembly GCA_036759185.1. Classification (GTDB taxonomy): domain Bacteria; phylum Bacteroidota; class Bacteroidia; order Cytophagales; family Flexibacteraceae; genus CAMDMI01. The sequence continues at coordinate 6,661 of DAIOVD010000014.1, forward strand.
GACTTCACCCGGATTCTCTTTCCGCAATCATCCAGTTTTGACCAGAAAACATGGAAAGGACGATGGGTGACCTCAGTTTCGAAACGGGTGTACCGTCAGTATTCCGAACGCCTCATCATTTGCATCCGTGATGCCTATTCCCTGGCCTTCATGGAAAAGCACTTTCCGGGAGTTTCGTTTCATTTTTTTCCGGACATCGTCTTATATCTGGATGAATTCAAATCCAACCGCAAACGCTCCGGCGTAATGTATTGCCTGAGGGAAGATGTGGAGAGCCGATTTAGTGAAACGGAACGAAAAAAACTTATGGCGGAAATTGAAAAGCGTTTCGACCAATGTATTCCGTTTGCCACCACGATTGAGAACACATCTTTCACCATCGAACAGGGACGAAAAGAAGTCGAAAACCTTGTTGGCAGACTGGGTTCTGCGGAATTGGTGATCACCGACCGGCTTCATGGCGTAATCCTGAGCTACATAAGCAACACACCGGTGCTGGCCATCCCAACCATCGACCACAAGCTCACCGAATTTTTTAACTGGATTTCAGAATCGAAACGGTCCTATTTGTTAGGAGAAAATCCTCATCTGGACATCGAACGAAGCCTTGCTATGATTGATTATTCGGAAGACAACCGAAGCTTCAAATCTGAATTCACCAAACTGGCACAGCTCATTTCAAAACAATAACCAAATGCTGATTAGTCTGGTCGTTCCTGTTTACAATGTTGAAAAGTACCTGGTCCGGTGTGTGACCAGCCTGCTTGATCAGGATCTGGCCAGGTCTGAATATGAAATCATACTGGTCAACGACGGATCAAAAGACAACAGCCTGTCGATTGCCGAAACGTTGGTCCGGGACAATGAAAACATCCGACTGGTTTCTCAGCAAAACAAAGGATTAAGCGGGGCCCGCAATACAGGTCTGAAAGAAGCAACCGGAACCTATGTCTGGTTTATCGATTCAGACGACTCCATTGCTCCGTCATGTCTGAAAGGACTGACCGATTTTATGGCGACGAACGATCTGGACATCGCCCACATCGGATTCACGCACGTCTTTCTCAACGGAAACAACACCTCGTATCCTCCACCGGTTCATCCATCGGGAGAGGCAGTAAGCGGAGAATCCTTTTTCTGCGATCTGCACACAGTTCCCACCGCCTGGTCTTTTGTGCACCGCCGGCTTTTTCTGATGGAGAATGGTCTGAATTTCTTTGAGGGCATCATTCATGAGGATGAGGAATTTCTGCCGAGAGCTATGTTTTTCGCTCAGAAGGTGAAAACCTACTGCCAACCTCTGTATTTTTATTATGAGAACAGTGCCTCAATTATGGGCACCAAAAACTTCCGGTCCGACCAGAACAAATGCATTGTGCTGGGGCAGTTCCAGGCGTTTTTGAAAGCACACAATTGTTCTGAACGATTCGAAAACAAGGTCCGATTCCGGGCTTTTATTCTGTTTCAAACCATCCTGAACCCGTCCGTTTTTTTTAAGCATTCCATGGAAGAGCAATCCCAGCTTTTGGGTCTGCTGAAAAACTCCGGGTTTTATCCGGTCCGGTACAAAGGGCCGTTCAATGCCAAATTTGCGCTGTACTGCTGGCTGATGAACATCGACTTAGCATTGTATTCCAGAATCCGAAAAACTTTTGGCTGACCGAGATATGAAGATTCTGTACATCACCAACAAAATCAGCCCGTCCGGAGGCCTCGAACGGGTTCTTGCCATCAAGACAAGTGGTTTGGCAGAGCAGTTTCAGCATGAGGTACACATTGTAACGCTCAATCAGAAAGACGAACCGGTTTTTCATGATTTCAGTCCAAAAATCCGGATGCACGACCTGGCGGTTCCCGTTGGAACCCTTTCGTATCTGACAGGCTATATTTCCGCCATCCGAAAGATCATTGAGGAAATTAATCCCGATCTGATCGATGTCTGCGACGATGGAGTGAAAGCGTTTCTGGTGCCCTGGATCGCCGGAAAGAAATACCCGGTGGTGTACGAACGACATGTATCAAAAACCATTGAGTTCAATTCTGATTCCACAGGATTCGTTAAAAAGCTCATCATCCGTCTGAAATTTTCATTGATGGATTCTCTGGGTAAAAACTTTGCCCGCTTTGTGGTGCTTACCAACGGAAACAAACTGGAATGGAGCCTTCCCAATGTGGAGGTGATTCCCAATCCACTGACGTTTTATCCGGACAGCACCTCATCACTCGAAAACAAAAAGGTTCTCGCCATTGGCCGCCATTCTTTCCAGAAAGGATTTGACCATTTGCTTCAGGCCTGGAAAATTGTGTCCAACCGGCACCCGGACTGGATTCTCGACCTTTACGGAAAAGAAGACCCGGCGATTGGTCTGAGGAAACTCTGTAAGGATTTGCAGCTGGATGGCACGGTTCAGTTCCATGACCCGGTGAAGAACATTGAAGAGCAATATCTGGCCAGCTCCATTTATGCATTGTCTTCCCGCTTCGAAGGTTTTGGAATGGTGCTCACCGAAGCCATGGCCTGTGGGGTTCCTTGTGTTTCGTATGATTGTCCATGTGGCCCGTCTGATATCATTACCAGTGGGGAAGACGGCATTCTGGTTGAAAACGGAGACATCACACAACTCGCCGAAAAGATCTGCTTTCTCATTGAAAACGAAGCCGAACGGAAACGGATGGGATCAAACGCCCGAAAAAGCGTGACCCGCTATTCCGGAAATGAAATTCTGGCCAAATGGCATAACCTGTTCACCGGTCTCAAAAAGTCAACCACATGAGCGAGATCGTCCCGGCACTTATTTACAGCAAAGTATATTTCAATGTACTTCTGGTGATTCTGGTTCTGATCCTGATTCACTCACTTACGCTGGAACAGACGGCCCGACGAAACATTGCGGCTATCACCTTTCTGGGATATGTTTTACTGGCCACCGTCCTTCTTTTTATTGGTACAAGACCCAACGATCCGGTTTTCACTGACATGCCTCTGTATTCCGCAGTGTTCAAAAGTTATCAGGACGGCAACCCGCTGGAAATCACGGAGGATTTCGGGTTCCTGATGCTGAATGAATTCTGTTCCAAATTCATGAACATAGAGGGCTACTATTTTACTGTGGCCTGCATTTATGTGCTTCCGTTGTTCTTTGCCACTAAAAGATGGTTCGGCGAGCAATGGCCTTACGGGTTCGCCATGATCACCTTTTCCATTTCCTTTTTTGCCTATGGCACCAACACCATAAGGAACGGAATGGCTACCTCCATTTTCATGCTGGCCATTTCCTTTTTCGATAAAAAATGGGCTATGGTCCTGTTGCTCATTCTGTCTACGTATTTCCACAAAAGCATGCTCCTGCCCATTGCTTCGTTTATAGCAGCGATGGTGTTTCCCAAGCCGAGAGTCTACATTGCCTTCTGGGTGGCCTGCATCTTCCTGTCGCTGATGTTTTCGGGTTACTGGGAAAGTCTCTTTGCCAGTCTTGGCTTTGGTGATGAACGAACCAGCTATCTTACCACCAAAGCTGATCCCAAAGAATTCCGGTCGGTGGGTTTCCGGTGGGATTTCCTGGCCTACAGTGCCTTTGGTGTGATCGGCGGATGGTATTTTGTTTTCAAAAAGAACTTTGAAGATAAATTTTACAACATTTTCTACAGTACCTTTCTGTTGGCAAACGGGTTCTGGATTCTGGTGATCCGGGCCAATTTCTCAGACCGGTTTTCGTATCTCTCCTGGTTTATGCTGGGCTCTGTCATTATTTACCCGGTGTGCAAAGCCACACTTGTGAAACAGCAAAACCGGGTGGTCGGCCTGATCCTGCTGGCCTACTTTGCTTTTACCTACCTGGTCAATTTTGTTTATGTGAAATAATTCATGCGGCTGTCCATCATCATACCGGTTTACAATGTTGAAAAGTACATTCTCATGTGCCTCAGATCCGTGCTGGAAAACAACCTGCGAGAGGAGGATTTTGAGATCATTGTGGTGGATGATGAAAGTCCGGATGGCAGCATCGCCATTGTGAGGCAGGTGACAGCTGGTTTCCCCAACATCCGGATCATTTCCCAGCAAAACACAGGAATCAGCGGAGCCCGCAATAGCGGAATCCGCAATGCGCAAGGACGGTTCATCATGTTCATCGATTCCGACGACTGGATCAAACCCGATTCACTCCTGAACATGCTTCGTCTCTGTGAAGATTCGGATCTGGATATTCTGGAGTTTGGAATTGAAAAACGCAACAACGATGGCTCTGTTGGCGGAACGTTTTCAGCCTCCACCAATGGCAACGTCCTGAATGGCACCGATTACTACAAACAGATCCGGTATGTGAACTCGGTCTTCAACAAAATCTACCGGAGGGAATTTGTGGAGACCCTTCAGCTGTTTTTTGCCGAGAAGATTTATGTAGAAGACTTTGAACTGAACACCCGGGCCTTCCTCGTTGCAAAGCGGGTTATGGCCATTCCGGACCTTGTGTATCAGTACCGGCAGTCAGACAATTCGATAACCCGAACCACCGACACAGGCAAGAAAAAGAAAATGATCGACGACCATGTGGTGGTTCTCCAGAAAACCGATGCCTTGTACCGGGAAGAAACCGATTCTGAAAAGAAGGCGTTTCTGGGTGAACGGATGTCGTTTCTGGTGGTGTCCATTTTCTACCTCATGCTCAAAAACCAGTACTCGTTTGACGATATGAAGGAGATGAGGAAAGAACTCACCCGGCAGGGAATCTACCACATCGATTTTCCTGTGCACCAGAAGAACAAGAATGTCTTCCGCAAAATCCTCCTGAAAAATTTTACTCTGTTGTCACTGCTCAGAAACCTGTCACGAAAAAGACCAACCTGAAACTATGGGAACGAAAAAGAAAATCTGTTTTGTTGTGGCAGTTCCAATGACGGCCAGTGCGTTTCTGCTGAAGCACATCGAAACCCTGGCGCAGGAATTCGATGTCTATCTGGTGGCGAATTTTGAAGGAGTCAATTCCAATCTGCATTCCAATCCTCACCTGAAAGGTATCTTCAGTGCGGGCATTCAACGGGACATTGAATACCTGAAAGATTACCAGGCCCTGGTTTCCTTAACCCGTTATTTCAGGAAAATGGAGTTTGATGCCGTTCTTACCGTCACTCCAAAGGCTGGCTTACTTGGCATTCTGGCTGCCTACTATTCCAACATTCCTCACCGCATTCATATTTTCACCGGACAGGTCTGGCATACAAAAACCGGGATTTTTAAAAAGATCCTGATGTTCATCGATCAGATGATATTCAAAATGTCGACACAGGTTCTGGTGGATGGTAATGCGCAGCTGGACTTTCTGGCTCAGTCGGGGATCATCAACAAAGAGCGGGCACGAGTACTGGGCAAAGGTTCCATTTCTGGAGTGGATGCGCAGAAATTCAATCCCGACGATGCCGTCCGTACGCATTGGCGGAAAGAGCTGAATTACACCGACGACCAGATTGTGTTTATGTTTCTGGGAAGACTCAACCTCGATAAAGGCATTATGGATCTGGCCCGGGCATTTCAATTGTTGCACAAAGAACATCCTCAGGCCCGGCTTCTGCTGGTCGGGTATGACGAAGAAAACCTGATGCCTCAGATCAACCAGCTGGGAATGGATCCGGCGTCATATCATTTTTTTGGACCCACTTCCAAACCCAATGAGCTGTTGCAGGCTTCGGATGTGTTTTGCCTGCCCAGTTACCGGGAAGGATTTGGTACCAGCATAATTGAGGCCTCGCTTCTTGAAAAGCCCATTTTGTGTAGCGATACATACGGTTTGAAAGAAACCATCATCGATGATGTGACCGGTCTCCGGCACAAAACGGGAGATGTAAACTCAATTTTGAATCAGATGAAAACAATGGTGAATGAACCCACGCACCGGACGACTATGGGCAAAGAAGGCAGGAGATACATTCTGGAAAACTTCACCGCCGAAAAAATTTCCGGAGCCTGGCTGGAGTTTTTCGGGAAGCTGCTGAAATAAGTAGCTGGTAGTTAGTAGTTAAAAAATAGTAATCAGTAGTCAGGATTCAGTAATCAGGTGGTTGAAGCTGCAAAGTGCTGAACGTTTTTAGGCAAGGGGACACCTAATATTAGCGTTATTCAATAGTACTTCCAGCCTGATCAC
>DAIOVD010000014.1:12897-38748 GCA_036759185.1 Catalimonadaceae bacterium
AGGCAAGGGGACACCTAATATTAGCGTTATTCAATAGTACTTCCAGCCTGATCACGAAAAACGGTCAACGTTTTTTAGGCATTGACAAACCATTAACCAATAACCACAAACCAATAATTACTCGCCCATCCTCCCCAAAAGTCCTTTCCCGCCCGCCAGAAATATTGACTTTCCTTTTCGTGCCTTCCGTAGCACATGAAACCCGCGGATCTTTGAAATGGGTTGCCAGGTATCTCCCCCATTCAGGGTCTGTTCTGTTCCCGAGGGTCCGGTTGAAAGCCAGATGTTTTCCTTTATGAATTCCACCGATTCCCTGTAACCCAAGGTGGGCTCTTTCGGGAAGGTCCAGTTCCGTCCTTCATTAGCAGAGTAATATATATGCTGCTTGCGGAGGGTATCGGCAAGGTAATCGCCTCCCACCATCATCCAGGTTTTGTCGTGTATCGCCACCGAAAAAATTCCCTGACTGGCTTTTCCCTGGAGAATAGGTGCCGGCAGGTTTTTCCAGCTTTGTCCTTCATTCTCCGAAAACCAAAGGCGAGATACCCGGCCGCCGGTGGCAATCAGCACCTTCGATTTTCCCCACACCCGAATGTTGGTGCCGCTGGCCGCAAACGAAGCTTCTCCTGAATCCAGGAGAGGTCGCTTTGCTTCTGGTACATCCAGCCAGGTTTGACCGGCATCTGTGGTTTTGAGCAGAAGGAGCCTGCGGTTTATCGGATCTCCATATACAATACCCCGTTTTTCGTCCCAAAAATCGACTCCGTCCAGAAAGGCATCCGGATGAGAATTCCGGTATACTTCTTTCCATGTTTTACCTCCGTCTTTAGTACGAAACAAAACCGCCGGGCTTCCTGCATTTCCAACCAAAGCATGAAGAGAATCAAAGGCATACAAAGTCCGTAAGTCCGCCTTTTCCATCCCGGGAACCAAGTGGAACTGCCACCGACTTCCTCCCGAAACCGTCCTTCCAACCGTACCCTGACTGCCCGAAACCCAGGCCACAGAATCATCTACGACGGAAAGCCCACGGAATGAGGCCTGAGTGGTGGTTGTGAATAGTTTGATGTCTGGTTGGGCAAAAAGTGGCAAGGCAATTAGCAGAATGAAAACCCATAATCTGCATTTCACGAAGCATCCGCTTTTTTTCCCCGACTTCTGACAGAAGCCATTTTCTTGTGGGATGTCTAACATACTTTTCCTTGATTCAAAACGTTGCCCGAATGTCTGGTAAAAACCGGAATCGCCATTTTAATTTCTTCATATCAGAAACAGAACTTTAACCCAGGGTGTCTTGTTATTGTAATCCGAAATTTTCAGCGGGAAAATCTGGATCCTGTGGACCTTCAAAAACCCGATTCCTTTTTTACAAGGTAGAAACGTAGGGACCCATGCTCTGAGTACCGGAAATGATTGGGAATTGCAAAAGGCCAGCTCCGTTTTCGGCAGGTTCCCTCTGTTAAAAATAGTTCCGATCCATCGCTGTCATCGTATTTCTTTCGCTTACTTTGTTCAATGAACGAACAACACATGTGGGATGTTGACTCCTCTTGTAGCACATTTCTCAAAATGGAGAAAATGGAAAATGATCAGACCTTTTCTGGCCGGTTTTTCAGAGCATCAGATCCTGAAGCCTGGTTTAAGTTTACATTATTCATTTTTGTTTTCATAAGTGCCGGTCTCTTTTCCACAGCGGTGGCACAATCCTTGGCGATTAAAGGCAAAACCTACCAGCTCCGCTTTTCGGATGAGTTCAACGGGACAGCTGTCGACACCACAAAATGGCAGTTCCGCACCGACAGCAAACATTGGAGTACACAACTTCCTCTAAACAATGTGGTGAAGGACGGCCTCCTTCAGATTCAGCTAAAAAAAGAAACCGTCCGCAACATGGCCTACACAGGAGGAGGCCTGATTTCCAAAGATACCTTTGGATACGGCTACTACGAAACCCGGATGATGACACCCAAAGGTGCAGGATGGCATTCCTCGTTCTGGCTCATGGGCTACGATGGTTCAGGTGGAACGTCTCCTTCCAATACAGCTACCGAAATCGACATTCTGGAAAACGATTCAAAAATCACCCTGGGTTACCGCACCAATCTCCATATCTGGAAAGGAACCCATAAAGACGTCGGGGGAGAATATGTGTCATCCGAAAACCTGAACCAGGATTTTCAGACAGTAGCCTGCCTCTACCTGCCCGACAGCCTGTTCTATTATTACAATCAAAAGCTGGTGGACAAAAAGGAAATTGGCTCAGTTCCCAAATCCGGACTCAACATCTGGCTCACCTGTATCGCCTCTTTTCTGGGTGGAACCGAAAAAGTTGACGATGCCTTATTGCCTTCAGCCCTCCTGTTTGACTACGTTCGTTTCTACACACTGAAAAAGGATTGAGTCAATAAAACCAGAACAGGAAATGGACATTCGATTTCATTTTCCTGGCTAAGCCATCCGACTTTTCATACATCTTTTCATTCCCACCCGGGGGGGGTCAAACTTCCCTCGAAATGACCATTCCCGGGCATCCGCGATTGGCTTCTTTCGATTTAACCCACGCAATTATCATAACACAGCACAGAATTATCAGATTTTTCGGAACCGTGAAAAATTTGCATGTTTTTAAAAATCATATAAAATTTTAACTGTCAACAAGTTAAAGAATAAATGAATTAGATTATTCATATTTTTTTCTTAGATTGTTTTTATTTTAAAATGATTTTATACTTTTGCAATACGTTGTTGCACTTTTCAAATACCACATGAAACACTACTCTACTTCCACTGCCATTTGCTCTTTGTGCTGTAATACCAGTCGTTCTGGTTTTGCTGGCTAAGCCTTCCGTGTAATCTCACCGCTGGATCACACGACACCGTCCGTTTTTAGCTTTTCTTCCTCTTTTTCCATTTCCACCTAACTTTTACCACTATGACTGTTTTCGGCACAAACATTCCACTTGAAACGCTCTTCCGGCATAAAATCGCCGACAAACTGATCCAGTTTGTTTCGGTTGCCTACCGCATTTTCTTCCTTAAAATCGAACGGTTCAGTAATACCGGTTTTGGTTACCTGCCACGGTGGGTCATCTTGTCCATCGATATGGTTATCGTGTTGATGACGGGGTTATTTACCTTCGTCCTTCTCAATAGTGCCATGGCGAATTATGTGAATGCCACCATGATTCCCGCTGCTGTTGCCGCTTACCTTGGAGTGCATCTCCTGGTATTCCGTGTGTTCCAGATCTATTCCGGAATTGTACGGCATTCTTCCATGATTGATGTCCTTAAAATTATCCTGGCACAGTTTGCTGCCTTTGTGATTTTGCTGGTGGTGAATTATGCTGTCGCCTTCAAGACCAATCAAAACCTGTTCCTCACCTCCGGCCTTTTGATCAATATTATGTTTACTGGAGTCGGCTTGTTTTCATATCGGATCATCATCAAACACATTTTCATTAACTACATCGGCCAGAAACGGAACAATGGCCTGACAAATGCCGTGATTGTCGGAACCAATTCCAATGCCATTTCGATGGCCAATGCCCTCAATGCCGAAAACCCACGGAAATTCCGGATCGTCGGTTTTATGGACAAGTCCGATTCTTCGGTTTCCAAGAGAATCCTCAACCAGCCGGTTTTCAATCTTCACCACAACTTTGAAGAGCTGTCGCTTAGCCGCAACGCACAGGCACTCATCATTTCAGACGAATCGATGAGACAAAAAGACAAGGAAGAAATTCTGGAAAGAGCATTAACAGCCGGACTTGACGTTTTCAAAGTAGCCATGGTAGCCAACTGGAACAATCCGAAAGACGTTACCTCCAACATCAAAAAATATAAAATCGAAGATCTGCTGGAAAGAAGTCCGATCAAAATGGACAACAGTTCTCTTTCCGGAGACCTGAGTGGCAAAACCATTATGGTGACAGGTGCCGCTGGTTCCATCGGAAGCGAAATTGTCCGTCAGGTACTCCGGTTCCATCCGGCAAAACTGATCATGGTGGACCAGGCCGAAACCCCGATGAACTCTCTTTCTCTGGAAGTGGATGAGTTGAAAGATGACACCGATGTAATCAGCATCATCGCTGATATCCGCGATAAAGAACTGATGCGGGCGGTTTTTGAAAACTACGCTCCTGAAATGGTGTACCATGCCGCCGCCTACAAACATGTGCCGATGATGGAGCACAATCCTGCCCAGGCCATTTTCACCAATGTGATGGGAACCAAAAATCTGGCGGACCTGTCCGTTGAATTCGGTGTTCGGAAATTTGTAATGGTGTCGACCGACAAAGCCGTGAACCCAAGCAACGTAATGGGCGCAAGCAAGCGGATCGCCGAAAAATATGTGCAGTCGCTTCAGGCCAATCCTTTCCACAACCTCACTTCCGGAACCAAATTTATCACCACCCGTTTTGGAAATGTACTTGGCTCAAATGGTTCAGTGGTCCCATTGTTCACCAAGCAGATTGAAATGGGGGGACCGATCACCATTACACATCCGGACATCATCCGCTATTTTATGACCATTCCGGAAGCCTGCCAGCTGGTGCTCGAGGCTGGAACAATGGGTAAAGGAGGGGAGATCTTCATTTTTGATATGGGTGAGCCGGTGAAAATCATCGATCTGGCCAGAAAGATGATCAAACTGGCAGGACTGACTCCTGACAAGGACATCAAAATTGAAATTACCGGATTGCGTCCGGGAGAAAAACTGTATGAAGAATTGCTGAACGACACTTCGGTTACGCTTCCTACCTACCATGAAAAAATCACCATTTTCCAGGATACTGTCGAGTTCTATTCAGAGCTGAACCGCAACATTCATGAACTGATCTGCCTTGCTAATACCTACAACAACTTCGAAATCGTACGGAAAATGAAAGCCATCATTCCGGAGTTCAAGAGTATGAATTCGAAATTCGAAACGATCGATCAGACTCCGATGCTGAAAGCCAGCTAAAACGGAATTTGTCATACACCGCCAAACCCGGATTTGGAGAAAACTGCTGAATATTCACCGATTTTCTCACAAGTCTGGGTTTGTTGCAAAATTGGAGCAAGGATTCATCCACTACCATCACACCTTTGGCTCATGACAAAATCCGTCCTCATTATCACGGAATTCTGTCTCACACGAACCAATCCGACTAAAATCAGGGGATTTCCAGTCTCCGACCTGTTCAAAACGAATGTTGCCTGATAAAACTCAACGCCCTGATCCTGTCATCAAACAGGATGAAAACCTTCAATTGAGAGAAATTCTGGAAAACTACGGCTCCTACTGGAAGTGGTTTATCCTGAGTCTGGTCTTCTTTGTGTCGGTTGCCTTCCTTTACTTACGCTATACGATTCCTCAATTTAAGGCCACCATCACCTTAATGATCAAGGATGAACGCAAAGGAGGAGATGTGGTCAATGAGATGTCGGCACTGTCCGATCTGAGTGCTCTCACCAACATTAAAAGTAATGTGGACAGTGAAATCGAGATACTGAAATCACGCCACCTGATTGAGCAGACAATTATGAATCTGATGCTCAACGTCAGTTATATCAATGTAGGCCGGCTCAAATCAGACGACATCTACAAGTACAAAGACTTTGATGTCCTCTTCTCCGGGTTTGATCCGTCCTTTTTCAAGAAGAACTGGTATTTCACTGTTCAGCAAAAGTCTGATTCCACCTATTTACTGGGAAGTGAAAACGGACAGACCAAGGAGATCAAATACAATCAATTGGTGACAAACCGTTATTGTAATTTCCGGATTGTAAAAAACTACCAGACTTATTTCCAGAATGCCGGAAGCGATGTCAAAATCAAAGTCCAGATCAAACCGATTGCCGATGCCGTGGAATCGTTCCGGGGCCGTCTCAACGTTTCGATTCTGAACAAAAACACAAGTGCGGTTGAAATTACACTGGTGGATCCGGTGAAGGACAGAGCCGAAGATTTTCTGAATACCCTTTTCAAGGTCTACAACCAGAACGAGCTGGACAACAAGAACCAGATTTCTGAAAATACCTCCCGCTTTATCAAAGAACGCCTCAACCTGATGAACGAATCGCTGGAAGGGGTTGAAAAAGAGTCGGAGACCTATAAAAAGCTGAACAATGTTACAGACATCAAATCAGAAGCCGATATGTTTCTGGAGAATTCCAGCCTGTACCAGAAAAACGTGATGGACACGGAAATCCAGTTGAAAATTGTCCAGTCGCTAATTGACTTTGTTAAAACGAACAACAAATTCAACCTCATCCCCAACAACATTCTGAACGCCGACGACAATTACTCGGCCCAGGTAGGGGAATACAACCAATTGATTCTCGAACGGAACCGGTTATTGATCAATGCCAAGCCTGGCAACCCGGTAATCATGGCTCTGGATGCGAAAATTCTGGTACTGAACAGCAATATGCTCTCGAGTCTGAACGGGATTAAAGCATCCCTTCTCATCAAAAAGAAAGATCAGGAAACGCAGAACAATCTGTTGAAAGGACGGATTTCCCAGATTCCAACCCAGGAAAGAGAAGTTCGGGTGCTGGCCAGACAACAACAAATTAAAGAAGCACTGTACCTCTATCTGCTTCAGAAAGGAGAGGAAATTGCCATTTCGCTGGCCATTGCGGCGCCAAATGCCAAACTGATCGATTCCGCCTTCAGTGCAAAAATCCCGATTTCGCCCAACCGAATGGTAATCCTTCTAGGTTCATTCCTTATGGGAATCATAGTGCCTTTCCTCACCATCTACATTGCCGATTTGCTCGATACAAAAGTGAAAACCCGGAAAGACATCGAATCCCGGTTCCGGGTACCTTTCCTGGGAGACGTTCCGAAATCGCTGAGCAAAGGAGAAAAACTCACGCCAGGAAGCCGTTCCAGTCTTGCAGAAGCGTTGCGGATTATTCGGACCAACCTGGAATTTATGCTCACCTCCGCAATCAAAGGAAGGGCCAAAACCATTTTTATCACGTCCACACTTCCAAAGGAAGGGAAGACCTTTGTTTCCATCAATTTGTCCAAAACCATCGCTTTCACTGGTAAAAAAGTGCTGTTGCTGGGAATGGACCTCCGCAATCCGAAACTGCACAAGTATTTGTCGTTACCAGGAAAAGAAGGTGTGACCGATTATCTCATCACACCTGGGGCGAAACTGGATTCCTACATTGTGAAAATGCCTGGATTTGAAAACCTGTTCGTTCTTCCTTCCGGAAGCATTCCGCCCAATCCGGCTGAAATTCTGATGACAGACAAGATGGAAGAAATGTTTGAGGACCTGAAACTAATGTTCGATTACATTGTGGTCGATACGGTCCCTTCCAGCATCGTGACCGATACCTTCCTCCTGGCCAAACACTCAGATGCTTTTGTGTATATTGTACGGGCAAATCAACTGGACAAACGCAAACTGTATTTCCTTGAGAATTACGTCACTGATGGAAGATTGCCGAATCTGGGTATCGTTCTGAACGGAACAAACAACAACCTCAGCTACGGATACGGCCAGGAAATAGAAAAGAAATCGATTTTCCAACGCCTAAGATATTAACCACCAGCTGGAAACTTATCCGGGAATATGGATTTGAAACCCAGATCCGGGACTATTTGGTGATTTTCGTGTTCAGGAACGTGGTGATCACTTCCAATGCATGGTCGAAGCTTTGATTGTTGGGAACAATCAGATCAGCATCGGCCTTAAATGGCCGGATAAACCGGTCAAAGGTTGGGGCCACATGGTTTTCATAGCGATACAACACATCTTCCAGATCATATCCTCTTTCCTGACCATCCCTCTTGATTCTTCTTTTTAACTTGATGTGCTCTTCGGCGTCAATGAACACCCGCAGATCAAGCTTTTTCAGGATTTCCGGAAAATAAAAAACGAAGATGCCTTCCACCACAATCACCGGAGCCGGTTTGAACGTGAGCATCCTTGGAATGATGTTCGGATTATTGAAGGTGTACTCAAGCTTTTGAACTTCTTTTCCATGGTGAAGCGATTCAATATCCTTAATGAACTGCTGGTGGTCTATGCTCTCCGGAAGATCAAAATTTTCGTATCCCTTTTCGTCCCTTGGTTGCAGACTTCGTTCTCTGTAATAATTGTCCTGCGACAGCAAACAGATCTGATCTTCGCCAAAAGAATCAAGCAAACGTCTGATGAACAATGTTTTACCGGAAGCACTTCCTCCGGTTATTCCTACCATGTATGGCTTTTTGAGCATAATTTCAGATTCACCGGCAAAAAAGCCCCAATTTTTGAGAGAATGCAAGACGGCGGTTATAAAACATGATTCTTGTACTGTATTTCGTAAAGTTGCGCATAAGCACCTCCCATCGCCAGGAGTTGCTCATGATTTCCTCTTTCCACAATTTTTCCTTTCTCCAGCACCAGAATCTGGTCGGCCTTCTGAATGGTGGAAAGCCGGTGTGCCACGACAACACTGGTCCGTCCTTCCATGATTTTGTCAATGGCCTGCTGGATAAGTTCCTCTGTTTCTGAATCGACCGAACTGGTGGCTTCATCCAGAATAAGAATGGCCGGTTGATACACCATTGCCCTCACAAACGAAATCAACTGTCTCTGTCCGACAGAAAGCGTGTTTCCTCTTTCCATCACGTTGTAATTGTACCCGCCTGGCAGCTGTTCAATAAATCGATTGGCACCAACGAGTTCGGCGGCGGCTTTTACCTGCTGATCGGTAATGTCCGGATTCCCCAGCGTGATGTTGTCCCGGATGCTGCCTCTGAAAAGGAAAACATCCTGCAAAACAAGTCCAATGCTTTTCCGGAGATAGGAGAGTGAATACTCTTCAATCGGTTCCCCATCAAGCAAAATCTGCCCTCCATTGATCTCATAAAACCGGGTGAGAAGATTGATGATGCTGGACTTTCCGGAACCAGTTGAACCAACCAGCGCAATGGATTTTCCATGTGCTACGTCAAACGAAATCTGCTGAAGTACCGGCTGCCCTTCATTGTATGAAAAGTCAACATTCCGATACGAAATATCCCCTTTCAAATGATCTTTCACCAGCGTTCCGGAATCCTGAACAGTGTCGGTATGATCGAGAAGTTTCAATATCCGCTCGGTACTGACCAATCCCAGCTGAAGGGTGTTAAACCGGTCGGCAATCGTTCGGATCGGACGGAAAAACATGGCGATGTACATGATGAAGGCCGTGAGCATTCCCAGGGTAAACTTCCCTTCAATGGCGCCCTGCGCTCCATACCAGACCAGAAGTCCGGTTCCCAGAGCCGAAATCACTTCGGCCACCGGAAAGTAAATCGAATAATAAAGGACGGAACGAATGTTGGATTTGCGGTGCTGTTCGTTGATGGCCACAAACTTCTGATGCTCCTGTTTTTCGGCTCCGAAAATCTGAACCACACTCATCCCGGTAATGTGTTCCTGAACAAAGGTATTGAGGTTGGCCACTGCCGAACGCACTTCATTAAATGTAACCTTGATTCGTTCCTTGAACACGTAGGTACTGATCAGAAGGAAAGGAAGCATCGACAAGCTTACCAGGGTAAGGCGCCAGTCGATGTAAAACATGTAGATCAGAATGAAAACCAGCTGAAGCAGATCGCCGGCCATGGCTGCCAGACCTTCGCTGAACACATCGGCAATGGTCTCAATGTCGGAAATGTTGCGGGTCACGAGCCGGCCGATCTGGGTGGTGTCGAAAAAACGGACTTTCAATCCAAGCAGATGGCGGTACAGACGAACCCGGATGTCCCGGATGATGGTTTGCCCGAGCCAGGAACTAAGGTAGGTTTGAAAATAGGTGCCGATTGCCTGAAGGAACAGAATGCCGAACATGATGAGCACCATGTTGAGCAGACCGGAATAACTTTTGGTTGAAACGAAGTTATCGATGGCATACTGGATGATGATCGGCCGAAGTGGAGACAGAAATCCCAGAAAAACCGTGAGGGAAATCAGTGTATAAAACGTGGTCTTGTACGGACCCAGAAAAGGCAGAAGGCGTTTCAGCGTTTGATTATCAAATATCTTACCGGCCTTTTCCTGACTTTCCATAATTCCGGCAAAACTACGAATCAGAATTCAAGATACGGGCTGATTTTTGTAACCACGTCCGGTTTGAGGATTTTGATCTTCAATAAATCATCGGCCGATTTGTAGGGTCCATGCTGAGTCCGGTATTTCACGATAATCCGTGCCATGCCTTTCCGGATGTAAGGATTGTTCGCCAGCTCTTCCTCTGAGAGCTGGTTGATTTTCAATCGTGTAATCTCCGGATTCGGCGGAATGTATGATTTCTTAAATAGTTCTTCCACCACAACGGTATCGAGTCCCCAAACCTCAAACACCTGTTCTTTCTGAAGAAATCCACCGATGCTGTTCCGGTACTTGAGAATCCGTGCGGCAGTTTTTCCTCCAATCCCAAACACATTTTTCAATTGGTTTGAATCGGCCCTGTTCAGATCAAAAGGTGGCTCCACCGGTTTGGGCGTATAAGGTTTGAATTCTTTTTTCGGAAAGGAATTCCGGGCAAACAGATTCGTACTGTCCGTTTTCACGAACGGCACCAGTTGCTGCCCGATCGACGGTTCGAGATGATAGAGTTTCAGAATCTGCTCGGGTTTGCGGATCCGTCCGCCTTTGGAACGGTACTTTTCAAGCCCGTTGAACACTTTCTCCGGCAGGCCCATTTCGAGCCAGTCTTCTTTTGAAACGGTGTTGGGATCGAAAGAATGCAGATTCAATTCTACCGGTGATTCTGCCTCAGGCCCTTCCTTTGAAAAAAAGGAAGCCGAATGAGAAGGAAATCGCTCCATTTCAGGCGGAATCAAAGCCAGCAGTGAATCCAGGATACGGGCATCTTCAGGATTCGTATTTCCGGAGGAAGCATTTTCCAGCCGGTACTGGTTATAAAGCGTATTAACAGAAATCGTTAAAAGGATGGCAAACGACAGCGTGATCGTTGCCCGCAACTGGGGTTTGGTAAGGTGAGACATGTTCTTGTAAATTCATCAATGTTTAGTTTATAATCAGTTAATAAAACGGACAGAGTGCTGGTCATTCAACACTCTGTCCGTGCATAATTGGGATCAGGACCGGAGATTCGGAATGTCTTCCGGCTTGATCACCACTTTGGCTTCTTCTTCGCGGAGGCGCATCACAGCATCCACGGCCTGAGCCACCACATCCGAACAAACGACTATGTAGCTTCCCGGTACCGCATTTTTGATGGCGTACTCAATGGCTTCTACTTCTTTGAAAATCACTTTTACCGGAATGTTTGGATTCGACTCCCGGATTCCCTGTTCGAGTAATTCCACGATTTCGGTGTCCTGTCTTCCACGAAGGTGTTTGTCCTGGCGAATGATGATCTGATCAAAAATCTTCCCGGAAATCGCACCGAGAGCCTTGATGTCTTCATCCCGGCGGTCGCCCACTCCTGTAATGATTCCGACCTTCGGCGTTTCTTCCACTTTTTCAAGGAATTTGCCCAAAGCCTGGAGTCCGGCCGGATTATGAGCATAGTCAATAATAACGGTGAACTTCTGGAAGTTGAACACGTTCATCCGGCCTGGTGTTTGGGCATGAGATGGAATAAATGTTTCCAAAGCCGCCTTAATGTCCTCATTGCTGAACCCGCGGATGTAACTTGCCATCACCACCGGCAGAATATTCTGAATCATGAAAATGGCTTTCCCGGCGAACGTGAGCGGAATGTTCACAATCTTAGCGACTCTAATTTTCCAGGTGCCTTTGGAAATAGTAACAAAACCATTTTCGGCAATCGCGGCCAGACCACCGGCCTCGCAATGTTCCCGGATTCGTGGATTGTTTTCGTCCATGCTGAAAAGGGCGACTTTGCAATCGAGTCCCTTCCGCATATTGTACACATGGTCGTCATCGGCATTGAGGATGGCATATCCACCCGGACGGATACTTTCGACCACCACCGATTTTACACGGGCAAGATCTTCCAGCGTCATAATGTCTTTCAGCCCGAGGTGATCAGCCGCAATGTTGGTGACGATTCCAATGTCGCATTTGCTGAAACCAAGACCGGCACGGATAATTCCTCCACGGGCGGTTTCCAGAACGGCAAATTCCACGGTTGGATCTTTGAGGACAAACTCTGCACTTTTCGGTCCGGTGCAGTCTCCTTTTTCCACCATAATATTCTGGATGTAAATACCATCGGTTGTGGTGAAGCCCACTCTGTATCCCATACTTTTTACGACATGTGACATCAGTCGGGTAGTGGTGGTTTTTCCGTTGGTTCCGGTCACCGCGATGATTGGAATGCGGGCCGATTTTCCGGGAGGGAACAACATGTCAATTACAGGTTCTGCTACGTTCCGTGGAAGTCCGCCTGTTGGAGCAATGTGCATCCGGAAACCAGGAGCGGCATTGACCTCCAGAATCGCTCCTCCGGCTTCGGCCACCGGAATCGAAATATCGGGCGTCATCACATCGATACCGCAAATATCCAGACCGATGATTCGTGAAATCCTTTCCGCCATGAACACATTTTCAGGATGCACCAGATCGGTGACATCATCCGCCGTTCCGCCTGTACTGAGATTGGCGGTCGACTTCAGCCATACTTCTTTGCCTTGCGGCAGGACGGAATCAAGTGTCAGTTCTTTTTCGGCGAGGATGTTCATCGTCATGTCGTCCACCTTGATGGCGGTCAGCACTTTCTCATGTCCGTATCCTCTTCTTGGATCCGTGTTTACTTCGTCAATCAGTTGCTGAATGGTTGATTTTCCATCCCCGATCACAGCAGCTGGTGTACGTTTGGCGGCTGCAATAAATTTATGGTTAATCACCAGAAGGCGATAGTCGTATCCGGTAATAAACCGCTCGACAATGACGGCACGGGAATATTTTTTAGCAGCTGCCAGTGCAGCCACCGCTTCTTCCCAGTTTTTAATTCCGATGGTGGCACCTTTTCCATGGTTTCCATTCACCGGTTTGGCAACCAGTGGATATCCAACACGATCGACCACGGCTTTCAGATCTTCTTCGTCATACACCGTCATTCCTTTCGCAACCGGAATATTGGCTGCATCGAGCAGGTTTTTGGTTTCTTCTTTGTCACAGGCAATCTCAACGGCAATGCTGCTGGTTTGTCCCGACATGGTGGCCTGAATACGTTTCTGATTGATTCCATACCCAAGCTGAACCAGACTGTGGCGATTCAAGCGAATAAACGGAATATCCCGGATTGCGGCTTCATCCACAATACTTCCGGTGGAAGGCCCGAGTCGTTCATCTTCCCGTATCTCCCTCATTTTCTGGATGTCCGGTCCCATATCATAAGGCCGGTTGTCGACCAAAGCCTGCACAATCTCGACGGCTGCTTTCGCAGCGTACATACCTACTTTTTCTTCCATGTAGGCAAACACCACATTGTACACACCTTTTTCGGATGTACTCCGGGTCCGTCCAAAGCCTACGTCCATGCCGGCCAGAGTCTGAATTTCAAGGGCGACGTGTTCGACTATGTGCCCCATCCAGGTGCCTTCCCGAACCCGCTTGAAAAAACCGCCTGGTTCATTTTCACTGCATTCGTGGACATACATCGTCGGAAAAACAGCCTCCAGCCTTTCCGGAAATCCCGGAATCTGATTGCTTGGCTGCTCTTCCATTTCTTCCAGATCCAGTCGCATCACAATGAGTTTGTGTCGCCGTATCGACCAGTAGTTCGGGCCACGCATCGCCCTTATTTCCAATATTTTCATGCTAAAGTATGTGCTGCTGTAATTGAATTCGGTTTTGATATTCTGGGGCAAAATAGCCAGAATTGATCGTCAGCCAATTTTTTCCTGTTTAAGTTTTCAAATTTGGACCAATCCGCAATTCTGCATGGATAGGAATTGCTTCAGATTCCTGAACCGGGTTTCCGTCAGAATTAACCCGCCCAATTTTCACGATCCAGACTCCGGTACTGTATCGCCTCTGCCAGATGCTCGGTTTTGATCTCGTCTGAACCAGCGAGGTCGGCAATGGTCCGGCTTACTTTTAAGATCCGGTCGTAGGCTCTGGCCGAAAGTCCCAGTCTTTGCATGGCGGTTTTCAAAAGATTCCGTCCGGCTTCGGTGATCTGGCAAACTTCGGTCACCATCGGCGTCGGCATCATCGCATTGCTGAAAATTCCGTCCTGTTCTTTGAAACGCTCTGTCTGAATCTGCCTCGCTGCAATTACCCGTTGCCGGATGCTGTCGGAGGATTCCGTCCTTTGCTGAGAGGTTATTTTTTCAAACGAAACCGGCGTAACCTCCACATGGAGATCGATCCGGTCAAGTAACGGACCCGATATTTTATTCAAATACCGCTGAACGGCCCCCGGAGGACAAACACATTCTTTATCGGGATGGTTGTAGTATCCGCAGGGACAAGGATTCATACTGGCAATGAGCATGAAACTGGCCGGAAAGTCGACCGCAAAACGTGCCCGTGAAATGGCGATTTTCCGTTCTTCCAATGGTTGGCGAAGCACTTCAAGGACGGAACGTTTGAATTCGGGCAATTCATCCAGAAACAAAACCCCGTTGTGTGCCAGCGATATTTCTCCCGGTTGGGGAATATTGCCTCCTCCTACAAGAGCCACGTCACTCACGGTATGGTGCGGAGAACGAAAAGGCCGGGTGGTAACCAGACCATCGAGTTTCGACAGTTTCCCTGCCACGGAATGAATTTTGGTTGTTTCCAGGGCTTCCCGCAAATCCAGGGGTGGGAGAATGGAAGGCAAACGCTTGGCCAGCATGGTTTTACCTGCTCCCGGAGGTCCGATCATGATCACATTATGGCCACCGGCTGCCGCAATTTCGAGTGCCCGTTTGATGTTTTCCTGTCCCTGTACATGGCTGAAGTCGGCTTCGTAATTGTTCAGGTTAGAAAAGAAAATCTCCTTTGTATCCCTTACCAGAGGCTCAATCCAGATCCGGTTTTCGAGAAAATCGACGGCCTCCATCAGGTTTTCCACACCGATCACATCCAGGTTGGAGACAATGGCGGCTTCGCTGGCATTCTGTTTTGGAAGAATAAATCCCTTGAATTTTCCACGTGCTTCGATCGCAATGGGCAACACACCTTTTATAGGTCGGACACTTCCGTCGAGCGACAGTTCGCCCATGATCAGGTATTCTTCCAGAATCGTGGAACTGATCTGACCGGATGCCACCAAAACTCCTATTGCAATGGGCAGATCATACGAAGAACCTTCTTTTTTGGTATCGGCCGGGGCCAGATTGACCACCACCTTCTGCCGTGGCATCTGGAAATCGGCTTCTTTGATGGCCGATTCTACCCGGTGGCTGCTCTCTTTCACAGCCGCATCCGGTAAGCCCACAATAAACATCTCGGTGCCTGTTCCGACACTGACCTCCACGGTCACGGGAAATGCCTGCACTCCCTGCACGGCAGATCCATAAATTTTTGCTAACATCCTCTCGTAAAGTTTCTGCAAAAGAATAAAATCCGCTGAATCTGAAAACAGAATTTTTCATTCATGGAAGAACCTGAGTTATTCCGGCCACTTGAACGCATATTTGCCCCGTATTTTCTGATCCGGAATGAATCATTTGGTGGAACCTGTCATTGAATTTGCTTCTTCGGCCACCTGTGTGGTTTCGATCTGGCTGAATACAAGGCGGAATTCGATTGGTTGGCCAATCGGACTGGTGTCCGTCGCACTGGCTTCCTGGGTTTATTTGCAAAGCGGACTTTTTGCCGAATGCGGTTTGCAGGTATTTTACTTTTTATCAGGCATTTATGGTTGGTGGCAATGGGAAACCGGCAAATCAAACGAAGGCTCACTCATGGTGAGGAAGATTCCTGTTTCCGCTTTGTGGTTTAGTTTACTGATGGGAACTTTGGGATTTGGGCTGCTTTTTGAGTTTCTGAAATCGATCTCCAGCTCCAGTCAGCCTTTCCTCGATTCACTGATTACCGCCTTCAGCATTGTGGCTCAGATCTGGCTCGCCAGGAGATGGATCGAAAACTGGATTCTCTGGATTCTCATCAACCTGATATCAATTTGTCTCTATGTTACAAAAGAGCTTTGGTTCTTCTCCGGTTTATATGGAATATTGCTCCTTCTGGCAGTGAAGGGATATTTTGACTGGAAAAAAGGGGAGATGCAGGCATGAAAAGGAAAATTGCCATTGTGGGTCCGGAATCAACCGGTAAAACGACATTGTGCCGCCAACTGGCAGAATGGTTTGATGGCGAATGGATTCCAGAGGCAGCCCGGGAGTATATTTCGTCCTGCAAGCAACCATACACCAAAGAAGATGTGGAAAACATTGCCCGGCATCAGATCGGATTGGAGGATGAAATTGAAAAAAGTCTCAACCCATGGTTGTTTTGTGACACCAACCTTCTGGTCATCAAAATTTGGATGGAAGATGTTTTTGAAACATGTCCGGAATGGATTTTAAAGGAATGGAAAGATCGCAGGTACGATCTGCACCTGCTCTTGAAACCCGATCTTCTATGGGAAGCGGATCCGATCCGAGAAAATCCCGACCGTCAGGAATACTTTTACAAACTCTATCAAAACGAATTGCAGAATTCCGGAGTTTTGTGGTCCGAAATAAGTGGTTCAGGAGAAGCCCGGCTGCAACAAGCCATCCGTGCTATCCAAAAGCACGTTCAATTTGAACCGGTGGCAGTACCGGAAAAACCATTGCATTCGAATCCTGATTAATACACTGAAATACAAATAGGAAAGATGAAACCGACAGACACCCCGAATTCCGGTATTCGGCTCGACAATCCGGAAATAGCCTTTGCTCACCGGTCCGACGGCGACCTGCAGAAAATGGAATGGATGTTTTCACTGATGAATAATCCAACGATGAATAAGCTTTCGGTGCAGGCCCTTCTGATGTCCATTTCCATAAAGCTTCCTGTGAAATCATTGGTGAAGGCAACCATTTTCCAGCATTTCTGCGGAGGTGAGACGTTGGAAGAGTGTGTGAAAACGATTGGAAAACTGTCGGAATTCCACATTGGTACCATCCTTGACTATTCGGTGGAAGGTGAGAAAACGGAAACCGGTTTTGATCGGGTGGAAGCTGAAACGATATCAACCATTCAGATTGCAGCAGCGAAAAAAGAAGTGCCGTTTGCTGTTTTCAAAACTTCGGGAATTGCCGATGTCCGGATCATGGAAAAGGTTCAGGCAAATCAGTCTCTCACCACAGAAGAAGAAAAAAAACACCTCAATGCACGGAAACGGTTTTCGGCGATCTGCCAGGTGGCTGCCGGAAAAAAGGTCCGGTTGTTTGTGGATGCAGAAGAATCCTGGATTCAAGATGTGATTGATCAGTGGGTGTACGAAGAAATGGAAAACCACAATCACCAAACAGCCATTGTGTTCAATACCTTTCAATTGTATCGGCACGATGTTCTGAAACGGCTGATTGCCGCCGGTAATCAGGCAAAATCAGCCGGATATGTGATGGGTGCCAAACTGGTTCGGGGAGCATATATGGAAAAGGAAGCGGCCTATGCGGCAAAGAAAAACCTGCTGAATCCGATTCATTCCTCTAAAGCCGGGACGGATGCTGATTTCAACAGGGCATG
The DNA here is from genome assembly GCA_036759185.1 of Catalimonadaceae bacterium. Classification (GTDB taxonomy): domain Bacteria; phylum Bacteroidota; class Bacteroidia; order Cytophagales; family Flexibacteraceae; genus CAMDMI01. The sequence goes on from DAIOVD010000014.1 coordinate 30,480, forward strand.
GAAATATTGTCTGGAAAATCTGCAGCACGTGCACTTCTGTGCCGGGTCTCATAATGAAAAGAGTAATCTGGAACTGGCCAAAGAAATGGATGCCATGTCCATTTCACGCAACGACGAACGAATCTGGTTTGCTCAGCTGTATGGAATGAGCGACAACATCAGTTATGCCCTGGCCAAAGAAGGATTCAATGTGGCGAAGTATGTACCATACGGTCCTGTCTTTTCAGTAATGCCCTATCTTGTAAGAAGAGCATCCGAAAACACATCGGTTGCCGGACAGACAAGCCGGGAACTGGCCCTGATCCGGTCAGAACGGGAACGAAGAAAACGCCGGTGAAACGGCTTAGTCGAGTTGAGTTCCGATGATGTCGATCGGTAGCTTGGAGAGAACCTTAAAATCTTCCCCTGCTTCTTTCATATCTTCATCGTCTTCATCATAGTACCAGTGTACTTTGGCATTTTTGCCATCGGTGAAGATTTTCTCGAACTTCTTAATCATCCTCAAAAAGTGCGAAGTAGATGACGTATTAAAATACTGAAGTTTGAAGACTAGTGAGGTTTCGGTTTCAGGCCGCTCAGCATAAGCTTCGATGTAATCCAGCAAAGGCTTATAAAATTCAAACGAATTCTCCGGAAGCGACTTGCCGGAAATTTCAAAATAACCCTCTCCCGGACGGAAACTAATTTTTGGGGTTGTTGCGGTTGGTTCGATTTCAATATTTTCCATATCGCCAGGGTTATTACACTTGTTCACTGATCACAATTTCCATACAATAAAAAGACCTTGTCTTGTCAACAGACTGGAAAGCGTATTGAATTTTGCTTCCTGAATCTTTCATGACACGGAGAATTCCAAGACCTGCTCCTCCTTTTTCTGATATCGATCCGTTATCCAGAACTTCGAGATACATTTTATGAATTTGCTTTGAATCCAGGGTATTCAGATAGTCCAGTTTCGATCGCAAATCTGCCATCTGGCCGTTATCGATGAAGTTACCAATCTGGATAAAATAATCATTTTCTCTTTTCCCCAATAAAAACAGGCAGTGATGCCCGCTGTACAAACCATCCTGGAAAGACTCAGAATGGTACAATATATTCTGAAGACATTCAATCAGAATGTTAATAATAGACTTCTTCTTTCGGAAGGGCGTCTTGAGCTCCTTCAGCTTTGAATCGGAAAGCTGGAGAAGTGAAGTAATCAAATCGTTGGTCAATGTGCCTCTGTACCCAAAAATCAAATGATGGGTCCGCATCATCTGGTACTGGTCAAAAACACTTGCCATAGTTCTGGTCAATCATCGGGTTTTACGTAAATATTTATCCGGCATTCTTAATCTATGCCTTCAACCTTGATACAAATCAGATTCAAGTATAGAGCCTAATTTTTCAGAAACCAATCGTGCACAAATAATGGAGGTGAGGTTCGTGTAGGATTTCGTTAAATTTGAAGTTTTTCAGAAAGATTCAATGGACAATCGAAGTATTTCAGGCTTTTCAAAATTCAACTTTAATAAGCAACTTCAGGATGCCATTGAAGCACAGGGCTGGCCCGATCCTACGCCCATTCAGGAAAAAGCCATTCCTTTGGCAAAGGCTGGAAAAGACATTCTGGGGATTGCACAAACCGGCACCGGGAAATCAGCAGCCTTCCTGATACCCCTGATTGCAAAGCTCCATTTTCCTCAGGGCGATCATGTGAGAGCCCTGGTCATTGCCCCAACAAAAGAGCTTATAACTCAGTTATCTCTTCATTTTGAGGCACTTAATGTGCATACTGGACTCCGGATGGCCTGCCTCATTGGCGGTACCGGAATCACAGCACAGTTAAACCAATTAAAAAAAGGCGTCGACATCGTGTTTGCCACCCCCGGCCGCTTTCTGGAACTATATGATACCGGCGAATGGAAACTAAAGGACATCCGCACTCTGGTGATCGATGAAGCAGACCGAATGATGGATATGGGCTTCATGCCGCAAATCCGTAAGATTTTGGAAAAAATTCCGTCAAAACGACAAAACCTGCTTTTCTCTGCCACTTTCCCTGAAAAGGTGGAAGTTCTGGCGGAGGAGTTTCTGGAGTTTCCGGAAAAAATTGAGGTTACACCACAGGCAACTCCGGCAGAAACCATTCATCAGATTGTCTACCGAACCTATAATTTTCAGACCAAACTCAACCTTCTGGTGTCGATCCTGAAAGGGCTTTCAGAAGAAGATGCCGCCCTGGTTTTTGTCAAAACGAAAAAGCATGCCACCGAAATCGGGAAATACCTCAAACGAAAACTGATCACCGAAGTGGCCTTTCTGCATGCCAATAAAGGAACCAATACCCGAAGTGCGGCCGTGGAATCGCTGCACGCCGGGACTGTTAAAATTCTGGTAACGACCGATGTAGCCTCAAGAGGACTGGATGTAGCCCGGATTTCGATGGTCATCAATTTTGATATTCCGGTTCAGTACGAAGATTATGTGCACCGGATCGGACGGACAGGAAGAGCGATGAGGGAAGGAAGAGCCATTTCGTTTGTCAATGCTCCGGATGAACTGCATCTGAGCAGGGTCGAAAAACTGATCCGGATGAAGATTCAGGAAGAACCGATTGCTGACCATTTGATTGCCAAAGAAACTCCATACGAAGAGCAACAGGAGATTTTACGGAAAATCGACGACCAGAAGAAAAGAGCAGATCCGGATTTCAAAGGGGCGTTTCACGATAAAAAAGAGAGCAATACGTTCCGGAAGCCAAAAGCCAATCCGAAAAAAGCCTTTGCGAAACGACCGCCTTCTATGTCACATTCGGCGAAACCGACAAAACCAGCAAAACCGGCGAAAACGACAAAGCCAACGAAGACTACGAAGTCGGCAAAACCGACGAAGCCTCGAAGATAAAGCCGATTGATTGCTGATTGAAAATATCCGACTGGTCCACATTGCAGACGTGACCGGAATTTTCCACAATAAACAGCTTTGAATGAGGTTGTTGAACCACCAGTTTCTTAATAAACGGAAGAAACATATGGTCTTCATCGCCCATCAGATATAAAGTTGGGACTGAAGAAGGCTTCTCTGAAAAGTACTTCAGCAATGGATTGACTTCATAAATCAACCGGTACCAGTAAATGAATTCTTTCTGGCAAAGTTTCCGGGCTTCGTTCACAAACAGAAGCCGGCTTTGACGGTGCCTTTTTTTCGGCATGATGATCCAGGCAAAAAAACTGTAAAGCCAGAGGTAAGGCATCACGGTCTTGAACCAGTCACCAAAAGCAGAGAGAACTTTGGCCCGAAGATTCAGCCGCATAATCGCTCCTCCCAGAATCATGGACTTCACCCGATGGGGTGCCATTTCGTACAGATTCCGGATTAAAATGGTCCCGAGAGAAATTCCGACAAAATGCGCCGTTTTAATGCGGGCATGATCCATCACATCGATCACATCCTGGCAAATTTCTTTGAACGTATATTGCTCATAGGCCTTGTTCCCCTGTGATTTTCCATGACCACGAAGATCCACCATCAGCACATTAAAGTTGAGGGAAAAGTCTTTGATCTGCTTAAACCAAATGGAGGAACTTCCCCCCGCTCCATGAACAAAAATTACCCACTCAGGCGAACTTGGATGAAGATAGGTTTTGTAATAGAGCATGAATGGAGACGGGTGTTGCAGAATTCCCGGAAATATGAACCAGGTGGTAAAAAACAAAACTAGAGATATTTCAAAACTAGCGTGAAGTTTTTCGCTCAGTAAAGCGCACGCAGTAGGTCCAAAGGAAGAGTGGGGCCATAATACACCAAACCCGTGTAGAGCTGAACCAGATCGGCACCATCCGAAAAACGGGACACCGCATCCTCCGGATTCATAATCCCGCCACTTGACATTATGGCCAGACCCGTAGACAACCGGCGGATATTCTGCAGTTTCTCCTGAGACAATTTTTGAACAGGATATCCACTCAATCCACCGGAACCAAGTGCCCGGACCTTTTCCGGATACTGAATCTGGTCCATTGAGATCGTGGTATTGGTGATCACCAGACCCGAAACGCCGGACTGAACGCAGACTTCTGCGATTTGCCCGATCTGGTCTTCTTCCAGATCCGGTGAAATTTTCAGAAAGACTGGCTTCAACTCCTTTCGCTTCCGATTTTGGTTCATGACCGTTTCCAGCAATATCTGCAGCGGTTCCTTTTCGAGCAATTGCCGTAGACCGGGTGTGTTGGGCGAACTTACGTTGACCGTGAAATAATCGACCAGATCCTGCAGATACTCAAAGCAATAGAGGTAGTCTTTGTGGGCATCTTCATTGGTGGTGATTTTGTTCCGCCCGATGTTACCGCCGATGATCATCGACTGGTTTTTCCGTTTGGCAAGTCGGTTTGCCACCACTTGCACTCCGTCATTATTGAAACCCATCCGGTTCAGAATGGCACCTTCCTCCGGTATGCGGAACAACCGGGGTCTCGGATTGCCTTTTTGCGGACGGGGCGTCACGGTTCCGATTTCGGCAAAACCAAAACCCAGCAGCGGCAGAGCATCCACCATCGTGGCATTTTTGTCAAATCCTGCCGCCAGTCCAACGGGATTGGGAAACCGGATTCCCGCCACGACTTTTTCCGTGGGCTTTTCTCCTGAATAGACAAACATTTGCTTCATCAGGGAACGAACAGGTGAAATTGCCTCACACACATTCAAGAGGGATGCCGACAAATAATGCGCCTGTTCTGCATCCAGTTGGAACAGAATTGGTTTCCAGAATTGCTGGTAATTATTCATCTGCCACCTTTTTTCTCTTTGCGGGCTTTTTCACTTTGAACCGGAGTTCTTCTGCTTTCCCGTCCGGATACTGAACCCGGATGACGGCACCGTTTGCTGATTTTTCATACAACGCCGTGGTGACAGCCAATGCGGTTTCTATCAGAAAAGCAGTTTCAACTCCGGGTACCCATTCCGATAAGCGGGCAAGGTCTGATTCGGATTGTTCCGTGAGAATGATTTGCTGGGACATGGATTAAATAATGTTACTGAACTCGTAAAATACTGGCATGATGACCCTGACTGCGAAGGTTTCGAAACAGGAAAATATAAAACTGTGGAACCACGAGAATCCCTACAAGAAACTGAACGGCACACATGGAAAATGCAATTCCTTCCAGTCCATAGGTTTTACTCAGAAACCAGGCTCCGGCTACCGAAACCGGTGCGCCAATCATAGACAAAATGGAAGCCCATTTGTGCATTCCCATGCTTTGAATAAAGATTGCCGGTACGTGAAGAACACATTGGGTAAACATGTTCAGACTGAAAATGATGATGAGGGTCTGGTTGACCATAAAATCCTGGCCCATCCAAAGGTGAATGATATCGCCACCAAACAGAATCAATGTGATGCAAACAAAACCCGAGATGGCAGCCGTCAGCCAGATCAGTCGGTTGTGTAGCAACCACATTTTAAGCCAGTCGCTTGCTTCAAACAGAACCGGGATTTTTGGAATCTTGACATCGGCGATCTTAAAAATGAAACGCATACTCACATCCGGAATCCGAAGTGCGTAGGCATAAACCGTCACCAGAACGGGAGACTTGAGGGACGAAACCAGAATGCTGTCGGAAAACAAAATCACCTGCATGGCAATTCCCAGCATGAAATACCAAAGGCTGGGCTTGAGAAATTTCAGAAAGAGCTTCTTCGAAAAATAGGCAAAATTGAGGGTGTAGGTTAAATATTGTTTACTGACAATCAGAAGAACAATGGTATAAACCAAGGTGCCAAGCACGGTGACACCCGCCAGTTTCACGATTCCTCCTCCCGTCTTGATCACCCAGAATGTGAGCGCAAAATTCAGGATCACTTTCCCGATTTCAATACCGTTCCGGAGAGCCAGTTTATTACGGACAAACAACACGTTGTACGGCAGTTGCCCCAGAAAATTGATGAAAAAGACAAAGTAAATCAGCCATAAACTTCGCGAAGCAATGGGCAGGAGCCCTTCCGAAATTTTGAAAAAATGCAGGTTGAAATGGATGGCCAGAAAAATGGGAAACGTACTGCAGGCAAACATGAGCAGCGAAAACAAAAGCGTGTTCACCAGTTTGTTCACCTCTTTTGGCTTGTTCTGTTTCTTGATCAGCTCAAGGGTAAAGGTTTGCCCAAAGCCAAAAGAACTCAGATTGAAATAATTGGTGATGCCAAAAAGGACGAGCCACACCCCGTTCAGTTCTTTACCGAGATGATGGTACAGCAACGGTGCCAGAATAAACATGGTCACCATATTGACTCCGATCAACGCATAGCTGCTTCCCAGATGGAAGATAAACCGTTGATTGCGGGAAATCTGTCTTTGTATCCGACTGAATAAAGGATTTTCCAAATCGGGGCAAAATTATACGATTTGATACCGAAGTTCGGGCTTTTATTGGATTTTTGGCCGTTCTGTTTCTAAGCCTGTGTTTATCAACGCTCATTCGCACAAAAAAGCCCAAAGTCCTGATGAATGGGTATGCCGGAATGCCTTTCATTTTTTGGGAACTGAAAGCCTGATTCGGCTCGGTTATCCGGTTTCGGTTGGATGGCATCCCTGGTATGCAGACCGGTTTACTTTGGAATCCGAAAACGTGCTGGCTTCCTTTTTGAAGGTTGACAATGTGGTGGCCATCGGTGAAACGGGACTTGATCGTTCGGTTTCGGTGCCGTTTTCTGTTCAGATGAGTACATGGATTTCTCATTTCAATCTTGCTCAATCGTACAGTCTTCCGCTGATCATTCATTGTGTGAAGTCCTATTACGACCTGGTTCCATTTTGCAAACGATCTTCTGTGCCCATGCTTTTTCATGGATATTGGGGAAACCAGGAGATCACCCAAACCCTTCTGGAATGCGAACAGGTCTTGTTTTCGTTCGGTAAGGATCTCCTTTCAAGACCTCAAAGCCGTGAGATTTTTGCAAAAATTCCGGTTTCCCGGATATTGCTGGAAACGGATAATTCCGGACTTCCGATTTCCAGGATTTATGAAGAAGCCGCTGCTTTGCTACATCTGAGTCTGGATGATTTAGAAATTGAAATGAAAAAAAACGCCCTCCGATTTTTCGGAGAAAAGGCCCTTGCCTTATTTTGACCGACCAATCCGTACTATGCAAACGACCATTCCCGGCTGGATGAGCCGAACCGAACTCCTTCTTGGAGCAGAATCGATTTCAAATCTGATCAATTCCAATGTTCTGGTGGTCGGTCTTGGTGGAGTAGGCGGCATCTGCGCCGAAATGATTGTCCGGGCTGGAGTGGGTAAAATGACGATCGTCGATGCAGACACGGTCGAGGCCAGCAACCGCAACCGGCAGATCCCAGCCCTGGTGAGTACTGAAAATGCCTTGAAATCGGATGTGCTCTCTGCCCGTCTTTTGGACATCAACCCCGAACTGAAACTGACGGCCATTGCCCGCTATGTTCGGGAAGAAATTACGAACGAAATCCTGGAATCCGATTCCTTCGATTATGTTGTGGATTGCATCGATACGCTTTCACCCAAGGTATTTCTAATCAAAAAGACGATTGAAAAAGGAATCCCGATTGTGTCGTCCATGGGGGCCGGTGGCAAAGTGGACCCGACGCAGGTTCAGATTGGAAACCTCTGGAAAAGTTACAACTGCAACCTGGCCTATTATGTGCGGAAACGTTTGAGCCAGATGGGCATGCGGAACCGGAACCTCACCGTTGTCTGGAGTCCGGAAAAAGCCGATCAATCACGAATCATTCCCGCCCCGGAAGGCAACGTGAAAAAATCCCTTATCGGTACCATCAGTTATATGCCGGCCGTTTTCGGATGTGCCGTTGCCAGTGTGGTGATCCGGGATTTGATGGGGAAAGGGAGGTAATCCTGCCATTTCAATTTTGTAAGGATTGGATGGCGATATTCTCCTGAAAAATATCTGTCACAAAAAAAATCCAGATTGATTTGTCACAGCCAATTGTGTCACAAAATTTTCTGTGACACAATTGGCTGTGACTTTTTGAAATGATATTTTTTTGTGACAGAATATAATTGGCGGGTGGTTTTATCAAGAGCCGGGAGTCAAGCCAATTGTCGGCCCGGATTTTATGAAAATGGGAACGGTGATTTCCGCTTTTTACAAGATATTAAGTCAGAGTTTTGAGAGTTTGAAAGAGCAGATGTTTAGGGAAAATGAGAAGGATATCGGGAAAACAACTGTTGATTCGTGGGGCCCCTTGAGATTACATTTCCATTTTGAACTCCTGAAAATTAAAGATACTTTAGG
>DAIOVD010000015.1:0-35961 GCA_036759185.1 Catalimonadaceae bacterium
GGCTTTCAGATATGGTGGTTTCAGGAAGCCATTCGGAATGTTGCCCCCTGAGATGATTTGTTATTGCAGGACTGGTTTTAGGAATTTCTCTGTGAAGTGAACGACACCATATGTATTGAGATGGTGGTGGTCGTAGTAGAATTTCGGATCAAACTCCGTTTCAGAAAAATCGTAAAATGAAACTCCCTTTTGAAGTGCGACTTTTTCTCCGAATTTTTTTGTTATTTCATGACCACGCCATTTTCCAAACAAAGCAGGTGGGATGAAAAGAACAACTTCGGTACCATGTGATCTGGCCAGATCTATAGTTTGCTGTAGTATATCGGCGCTGAAGGCAAACCTTTTCATGTCTTCCGATCCGCTGTTAAATGCAAGTTCCTGGCCTTTGGCAACAGTGGCTGAATCCAGTTTTTCCAATCGGGAAGTACCAATTGGATACGAAAACGGGATATGGTTTATCCATGTTGGGGTTAGCTTGAATTGAATCATGGACATCAACCTTTCAGATCTGTTTTCGGCGGGAAAATTTAAATATTGCCAGACAAAAGGAATTCGAAATGGTTCGTAATTAAATGTGTTTGAGGCTATTGGCAAAGACACAGAAAACATGAATGGTGGCGAAAGAACATACACAATTTTCTTCGCCTTGTTACCCTGGCTATAGAAATATTGAAGATAGAACAGTTGTTCATTCGGGCCGCAGATGCCACCTCCCTGTCCCATATTCAGAATTTTTTGGTTCAGGATTGATTCGATTCGCTCATGATTCCGGTGTCTTGAAAAATTACGGGCATGTGAAATTCCCAGGAATACAAGATCGTAAGACGAATCATTTCTCATAACCAACAGATTGCTTTCAGTTTCTGAGTTCTTGAAATTCCTTCTGTCGACCCAATACGAAGTGGCTTCCACCACCAGCAGAATCAGAATCACCAATGAAACGGCAAACACCAAAACCAGAGAAATCAGTCTTTTCATCAGAAGGCGAAATAGATAAATTCTGTTTTGTTGAAATTACCGTAAAAGAAAATGACCAAACCGATCAGCAGGTAAAACTTCCACCTCAGAATCCTGGGCCATGAAAAACCGATCCGGGCGATGGCATATTGGTTTTCTCTTCCAGCCCATTCTATTCCCATAAACAACAGAATCAATGCAATAAGGTATTTGGAAGAAGAATATGTTTGGACAGAAAGTATGCTCATTGCGTCTTTCCAGATTGAACCGATGTACTGAAAGGCATGGGCCATACTGTCGGCCCGGAAAAAAATCCAGGCAAAAACGGTGAGAAAAAAGGTCAGAACAATGGAAGAAAATTCCTTCAGGTCAGGAAGATGCCGTCCCTGAGCGACAATGTTGAGGTTGATCCGGTTGGTACTGAAAAGAATGGATGGCATAATAAAGAGAGCATTGAGAAAGCCCCAGGCAATAAATGTCCAGTTGGCTCCATGCCAGAAACCACTGACCAGAAAAATAATAAAGGTGTTTCTGACCCGCATCCAGGTGCCTCCCTTGCTGCCTCCCAACGGAATATATAAGTAGTCTTTGAACCAGGTGGATAGCGAAATATGCCATCTCCTCCAGAATTCAGCGATGTCACGGGAAAAATAGGGGAAAGCAAAATTCCGTAACAGTTCAATTCCAAATAATCGGGCAGTTCCAAGAGCTATATCTGAATACCCTGAAAAATCACCATAAATCTGAAAGGCAAAAAACAGGGCTCCCAGAAACAAAGTACCACCGGACTGGTTGGTTGAATCATTGAAAGCAGCATTGGCAAAAACTGCACAGTTGTCAGCGATGACGACCTTTTTAAATAGTCCCCACAAAATCTGACGCAGGCCATCCACTGCTTTGGAGTATTGAAAAACTCTCGGAGATTTAATCTGCGGTAAAAGATGCGTTGCCCTTTCAATTGGACCGGCAACCAGCAAAGGGAAAAAACAGACAAAGACAGCATAGTCAATAAAGTTCTTTTCAGGTTTGATCCGGTCTTTGTAAATATCGATCACATACGATAAGCCATGAAATGTATAAAATGATATTCCGACTGGAAGAAGGAATTGTAAAGTTGAAATTTCTGCGTGGAGGCCTAATTGTGAAGCTCCTTCAGCAAAAGAGGTGATGAAAAAATTATAGTATTTAAATATTCCAAGGAACCCCAGGTTGACCCCGACACTCAGCCAGAACCAAAAAGTTTTTTCCTTACCGGTTTTTGCATCAGCCATTTTGAGGCCAGTGAAATAGTCCAGAAGGGTTGAAAAAATGAGGAGAAGAAGGAATTTTTTACTCCAGCAGGAATAGAAATAGTAGCTGGAAAATAAAAGTAGAATGTTCTGAATCCGGTATTTGCCCCCGGTAGCGAACCAATATAAAAGGAAGACAACCGGAAGGAAAAGGGCGAACTCAACAGAATTAAATAGCATGCCTTTGGTTGTTCCTTCTTTTTATAATCGATTGGTGGTTGTTTGTTTTGATCGGTTGAAATTAAAAATAGAGGCTTGATTTTTCCTGGCCTGCCGGTATCTTTTCAACCTTCCGCAAATGTATTGTTTTATTTTAACAACAATTGCAGGGGAGAGATTCAACTTTGCAAGTGCTTTTTTATATAATCAAGGAAAGGGAAATATCCCCAGCTTCTTCCTTGTGATTTGATGGCACTCAGAATTGCAGATGGTTCATAATTCTGTAAGATTTTTTCGAGCAGAATGGGGTAGAAGGAAGTAACTTTTTCTTCATCCCTGTACGGTACATTTTCGTTAGCAACAAACAGGACATACCTTAAGAATTCAGAATGAGACACTTCCCTAAGTTCATCCCAATATTTGAGAACAATTGAATAGGGAGTGTATTGGGTTATACTTTGAAGCATTTTCGAATAGTTTTTCTCAAAAGCAAGCAATTCGAAATAAAAATTCCGGGCTGCCGGATCAATTGAATGGCGCACTTTTGACAAGACTTTGTTTCGGAATTCCTTCCGTTGCACATCCGTTTCAAATGAAGCCATACATAATTGGTAGCCCTCAAAATCAAACGTGACGGGAACCGATTTTGTCAGGAGAAGCAGTAATTTTTTGTCATTTCCTGTTGCCTTGTAAATCGTATGAAGAAAACCGAAATACGATATGTTGTATTCATCCTTTAGGTTGTTTTTAATTTCTGTTTCGCAAAAATCTTCTGCTCTTTCCCATTGCTGAATCTCAATCAGTTTCCGGATTAGTTCGTGGTTGTATTTTGGCTGATAGACAAGGCTGACAAAATGAGAATAATAGGTTTGGAAAGTTCCATCACTGGTAGAAAGAACAGGTAAAATCATCTGCTGAAAATTCCGGTCTTTCCGTTTGGTTGAGTTTTCATACTTCTGAAAACCAACCATGATTTTTTTTAGAATTGAGGATTTCCTCGGTTCAGTACAATTCATGTAAAGATCCAGACAGCAGCTGAGTACATTGTACCGGGTGAGTGATTTCTCCAGACTAATCTGATTGATCAGCAATTGAGTGCTTTCATCCCATTCATCTTCTGATTTTAATTCCAACAGCATTTTTTCTGTTGTTTTAAAAAGCTGGTGGAAATATTTCGTGATGTCCCCGTCATTTTTCCGGAGTTCCATCGCAAAATCCAGGCAAGTTTCGGCAAGGGTTATAAAGACTCCAAAATTTGGTTCTCCGGATGGCCTGGAATGATAAAATTCAATAATGGGTTTGTGGACCTCTTTCCACATTTCCGATATTTTTTTCGCTTCCGATTTTTCAATGAGCCTTCTTGATTTGACCACTGTTTTGATCACATCCAGGGTTACTTTCTTTACTTCCTCTACTGTGAAAGTTTGGGTTGTCTTTGAGAACCGGGATAGAAAGAGCATTTCCAGATCCTTATTTTTAAGAAACAGGTCCCGAAGCCAGATTTTGATTTCGTCACCAGGAGTTTCCTCCAGGGTGATCTCAGAAGCCGTCTGTTTTTTTGAAGGTTTTACTTTCCTGGTTTTCGGCAGTTTGTTGCTTGTCAGGTAAAGTAACAGTGCAATAATGTGACTGCACACCGGTGTTTTTTCATTGCAATCACAGGAATGTGTCGTGATTTTTTCATTTCCACTTGTGGATACAGAAACGTCAAAATCCTGGTCCCCGTCTTCTGCAAAAGCAATATATTTTCCCTTTTCAACTTCTTCGCATTCCCTGATTTTATGTTTTGCGGCTCTTTTCAGTAACTCCGCAGGAACAGTTTTTGTAAAATTACCAATCGTCAACGCCATCCTGATTTTCCTTTTAGCTGGAATTTCAAAACAACAAAAGCACGTTGACAATCAAAAGAATCAATTGAATGACCTTTCTAAATTTGGTAAGAATAATTGAGGTTCCTTTCTCAATTATGGAAATTACTTTCCGATACAAAACCTCGAAAAAATACTTCCAAGCACATCCTCCACAGTGATTTCACCTGTGATGCTGCCCAGATGAAAAAGAGCTTCGCGGATGTCTGTTGCCAATAAATCACCGGTTAGGCCATCGCCAATGGCAACCTTTACCTGTTCCAACGCCTTTCGGGTGGAATCCAGTGCCTCATAATGCCTTAGATTTGTAATGAGTGAGGTTTCGGATTGCAACATCTGCTGATCGACAGCACGACGGACGATCTCATTTTTTAGTTTTTCCATGCCTTCACCTGTAACAGCCGACAACGAGAAACCAGAGACATCATCCTGCGGACGGAGATCTGATTTGGTCTGGATTTTCAGGTAGGGGAGTTCTTTCTTTTGGATTTCTTCTTCAATGATAATGACCTCATCTTTTTCTGAATCCGGGCTTTCAAGTAACAGCACAAAAGCAGCCTTGTCAAGTTGTTCCCGGGTTCGGGAAATACCGATGCTTTCAACCAGATCTGTGGTATGCCGGAGTCCGGCGGTGTCCACAAACCGAAACTGGATTCCGTCGATTACCATCTTGTCTTCGATTACATCCCGGGTAGTGCCGGCGATCGGTGACACAATGGCTTTTTCTTCTTCCAGAAGGGCATTTAACAGAGTTGATTTTCCGGCGTTTGGTGGACCCACAATCACCACCGGAATTCCGTTTTTGACGGCCTGACCCGTGGCAAACGATTTCAGAAGTTTTTCAATATGAAGGGTAATTTCTTCAACCAGGGCATTCAGTTGTGTACGATCTGCAAACTCCACATCTTCTTCACCAAAATCCAGTTCCAGTTCGATGAGGGCAGTGAAATCGATCAGTTGCTGTCGAAGTTCATGGATTTCCCGACTTAAGTTTCCCTTCAGTTGGTGCAGTGCTGCCCGGTGAGCGGCTTGTGATTCAGAAGCGATGAGATCACCCACTGCTTCGGCTTGTGCCAGATCCAGTTTTCGGTTGAGAAAAGCACGCTGCGTGAATTCGCCTGGTCCGGCCAGACGACAGCCTGATTGGAGACAAGCTTTCAACACTTCCTGGACAATAAAAGGCGAACCATGAAGGCCGATTTCTACCACATCTTCACCTGTAAACGAGGCCGGCGATTTAAATAAAGTCACCAACGCTTCATCCAGTAAATCTTCTCCATTGAATATCCGGCAAACAAATGCTGAGTGACTTTTCCTGGTTTCCGGATTGGCTTTTGGCGCAATCGCAGAAAGGGTTGCAAATGCATATGGTCCGGAAATGCGCAGAATCGACAAAGCACCCACACCAGGTGCAGAGGCTAGAGCTACAATGGTATCGTCCCAGTTCTTCATGTATTCAATCAGACTGCAAATAGGTCAGAAACTGTCAGGATTTGGAATGGATTGTGCAATCCGTCATTTTTTCTTCCTTGGTTTATTGCCTGAAACCGACTGAAATGATTTGATAGCAGAAAGGAATTCGGGTTTTACCTGCGGCCAGACAGAATCTGTCGCATCACAAATCAGCTGCACGCCCTTGTTTTGATGAATGGCATACACCATCAAAATCCGGTGATTGATCTTTTTGGAATCTTCATACAATCCTTCATAGCCGATGGCCTGGTAGGCTGACAGATTTCCTTTCTCTTTCGTCAGCACTTTTGTCACTTTAAAAGGTACCTGCTTTCGTCTTTCAGATGACCATGTATTCACATTCATGCCCTTGTCAACCGTTTCGATCAATACGGAAACGTTGGCAATAATACCTCGGTTCAGGCTGTCTGTGATGGGTTTACGTTTATAGCTGTACACAATAATACTTCCTGATTCCTGTCGGTTTCCAGGCTGCCAGACTGAATCCGGCAATGAAAACTGCATGCCAGCTTCTTTCAGAATATTGAGTGCCGGTGTTTTGAGATTTGCCTGAATGAAGAAAAGCAGAAGAAGAGGAACGAGGAATTTCATTTGGCAAAGAAAGGTCTCTGGTTGGGTTTCTTATATGCCATTTGAAAAGAAACGGGTTTCAAAAAGGTAAGATCTTTCGGTTGAAAACCGGCATTCATTTTCATTCCCCGTATAAAAAACAACTCCGCCTTTTGAGCGGAGCTGCCTTATTGAAAAGTGAGGGCGCAATTCTTATTGCATTGAATTTCGTAATGAGGCTGTGTGTGAAATTCGAAAAACTAAAATTCAGAAATCCTTTGCCCTGGCAAGTAATGAATTCTGGTTCTTACTCCATAATTTCAGTGGATAAAAAATCCGGATTTTTGAAGATTTCTGTTCAAAATCAAAATAACATTAAACAGCCGGATGGACAGTTCCTTTTACCACGCCAAATCCGACCCGCATTCCTTCTTTCTGGCAATAACCACGGAGAATCATCGAGTCACCGTCTTCCATAAAGGTTCGGGTTACGCCATTGGCAAATTCAATTGGATTTTGCCCTCGTTTGGTAATCTCAAGAAGACAACCCAGACTGTCTGGTGTTGGTCCCGATATGGTTCCACTGGCGAGAAGATCACCGACCTTCATCGGACAACCATTGATGGTGTGATGCGCCAGTTGTTGGTTCATACTCCAGTACAAATGCTTCTGGTTGGTACGGGTAATCACTTTTCGTTGGCCGTCATTCAATACAAGTTCAGCTTCCAGTTCGATGTCATACGTCCAGCGTTTTTTCTGTTGGAGATAGGGTAGAATTGCTGGCTCCTGATCCTTAGGCATTGGAACACGGAACGGTTTCAACGCTTCCATCGTCACAATCCAGGGCGACATGGAGGAGCAAAAATTCTTTCCAAGAAACGGTCCCAACGGAACGTATTCCCAGGATTGAATGTCACGGGCCGACCAGTCGTTAAACAGAACCATCCCAAATATGAAATCTTCGGCATCTTTTACATCGATGCTTTCGCCCAGATTTGTTTTCTGCGAAATGATAAATCCGGTCTCCAGTTCCATGTCCATCTGGCGACTGGGCCCAAAGGACGGAATCTCAGCCGTCGGCGGTTTGATCTGCCCTTTGGGGCGAAGGAAATCAGTACCTGAAACGACGATTGAAGAGCTCCGTCCATGATACCCGACGGGTATATGTTTCCAGTTGGGCAACAGAGGATTCTGTGGATCGCGGAACATGGCGCCCACATTGGCGGCATGGTTTTCACTGGAATAAAAATCGGTGTAGTCGCCAATTGCAACCGGCAAATGCATACGGCAATCGTTCATCGAAACCAGAACAGAATCGGGTTTTACATCTCCCCACATTTTACGATTTTTTTCTAAAAACAGATTCTGAACCCGCGTCCGCATCTTTTTCCACACATCCGGACCCAGAGAAATCAGCGGATTCAAAACCGGAGACTGAAGTTCTTCCATGTACAAATCTCCAGCGTCATGAAGCAAACCTGCTTTCGCCAATGCGGCGAGGTGCACGATCTGATTACCGAGGGCAATACCAGGACGAGGCGTGATTTTCGGTCCGGAAAAAATGCCAAATGGAAGGTTGAAGATGGAAAAATCGGAATCTTCGTCGATTTTCAGAAAGCTGGTCAGTTGCATGGTTTGGAATGCCTGTTTCGGCGGCCCAAATATGCAGGTTCCGGTTCGGTTTGCGGGTGCGAAATTCAAATTCATTTCTGTTGATATTCCTTTTGATTTGGTACACTCCGCTTTTTCCATCGCAGACTGTCGCTTGAGCACCTGCTTCATTCCATTTAAGTTTGCTTTCTTTGCGCCCCGTTTTTACTTCCATGCTCAACTCAAAAAAGCCCGCCATTCTGTTTATCTTCATAACGTTGCTCATCGACGTCATCGGTTTTGGGATTATCATTCCTGTGATGCCGAGTCTGATCGCCGAATTGACAGGAGGAAATATGAGCGTGGCTTCACAATACGGCGGCTGGATGCTGTTTGCTTTTGCGTCCATGCAGTTCCTGTTTTCGCCTTTTCTCGGCAATCTCAGTGATCAGTATGGACGGAGACCTGTTCTTCTTTTTTCACTGTTTGGGTTTGGGCTCGATTATTTGCTGCTGGCGTATGCTCCTTCGATTGCCTGGCTTTTTGTCGGACGGATCATCGCTGGTATCACGGGTGCCAGTTTTACCACCGCAGCGGCCTACATAGCCGACATCAGCACGCCCGAAACAAGAGGACAAAACTTTGGTATGATCGGAGCCGCATTTGGATTGGGCTTTATTATCGGGCCTGTTCTGGGAGGTGTTCTGGGAGAATATGGTTCCCGTGTTCCGTTTGTGGCAGCGGCCGGACTCACTTTATTGAATTGGTTGTATGGATATTTTGTTTTGCCTGAATCGCTTGCGAAAGAACATCGCCGTCCTTTTGAATGGAAACGTGCCAATCCGTTGGGTTCGTTCCGCAGTCTGCAGAAGCATCCGGGAATTTTAGGCCTTGTTGTTTCATTGTTTTTCATGCACCTCGGTTCACATGCCGTTCAAAGTACCTGGTCCTTTTTTACGATCGGTGAGTTCAAATGGTCAAAAGCTGAAGTGGGGTATTCTTTGGGATTTGTCGGATTACTGGTGGCAGGAGTGCAGGCCGGATTGATACGGGTTGCGAATTCGAAGCTGGGCATAATAGGCTCGGTTTACTGGGGACTCGGTTTCTTTGTTGTGGGTCTTGCTTTGTTTGCCTTTGCTACGGAAAGCTGGATGATGTATGCAGGATTGATTCCCTATTGTTTAAGTGGAATCGGTGGTCCGAGTATGCAAGGCTTGATTTCAGGAAAAGTGGAGCCCAATGCACAGGGAGAACTGCAAGGGGCATTAACAGGGATGATCAGTTTGTCCGCCATTTTTGGTCCTCCTTTGATGACGAGTTTGTACGGTGAATTTTCAAAGCCTGAAGCCGCCTTTCATTTTCCCGGAGCGGCCTTTATGATGGGCAGCATTTTTGCGTTGGTGAGCCTGGTGATCGCCTGGGTGTATTTGAGGAGAGAGCAAGCGAACGTGAACTGAGGTGCGTTCTGAGCACGAGTGCCAGATTCAATACCATGCCCTGCTCCTCCTTGGCTTTACCAGTTTTTTTGGTTTCGAAAGAAATGCCGGTGGCTCTCGGTGTGTATTGCTGATGTGGGTGATTTTGTATCCTTCATCGCAGCGGATCAGTTGAGGACGTAGTCCTTTCTCAAATTCCTCGAATGTTTCTTTAAGGAATCCATCGAAGGGAAAGATCTTTTTCTCATAGTCCGGCTGCCCTTCTTTCGACAAAACCACAACCAGATTGGTCAGCGTTTTCTGCGCTTCGAAGCAAAGTTCGTGAAGGTATTCGGTCGTCATACCAAAGTAATATAGCGGCAAATTTTCCCGGCAATGTTCTGCTTTCCGATGAAATATTGTGTTTTCCTGATTGCCGGGATTTTGAAAATAATTCATCCCGGAGATGTGCATAACTGGTGTCCGGGATGAATTATTTGAAGCTGAAATTACTGCTGTTGGCGACAGGTGCCTACTTGTAAAAGCCTGATTTTCTTGTTCTTTTCATGCCATTCTGTGGCATTTGCTTCTAAAAATCAAAAAGAATTATTTTGACTTGTTGCAAAAACGTCATGATCAAAAATCAGTGATTCTGATTTTTCGAACAACTTTCAATGGTGAGGAACATGTTCATTTTAAGAAGACTTTGTCAAATCTCGAATGGTAAGAAAGAGATTCAAACCACCAGTATTCTCAGTCCGGATAGTTTTTTCTTCAGTTCGTCTTTACCATATAAATGCTCCCTCCTTCCGCATTGCCAAGACGAGGCATATTTTTCTTCAGCCAGACATTATGGTGAATGGTCATGAAACTATTAAACAAAACCAATTTAAATGACTCGTTGTTGGTAAGAAACGAATGCAGCAGATATGCTTCATTCCAGAAGCGTTTTTCGTTTACCCAGGCGATTGGGTATTCAAATGGGTACATCACATCGTGGACATGAACAACGACACCCTTTTTCAATCTTGGGATGATGTTGAAAAACAAATAATTCACATCGCTTCCCAACTTGCTCACATGGCTGGAATCGATCAGCAGCAAATCTCCGGCATCCAGTTTGGAGAAATCTTCCCAGTCTACATCCTGCACTTTTTTCTCAATGATAGTGGATTTGGCAGTTGATTCTTTAAGAAACCACTGTAACCGATCAGGGAAAGGATCGATGAATGTGCATTCAATCTCATTGTTCATAAACCGTTGATTGGTGTCTATGATAACAGCCGAAGAGAAGCCGCAACCAACTTCAATCACTCTTTTGGGTTTAAAAGTCCTCAGGATCAGATAGAGCGAAATTGCATCCGGCGATACAAAATAGATATTCTTGTAATAGTAGTTGATCCCGGCAGTCTGAAGTTCCGGAAACGGAGCCTCGCTATAAAAAGGGAGGGCGTTTTCCAGAAATTCAGCCTGACCTGCAAAATTCAGGTTCACACCTGGTATTTCTGCTGATTGTTTGTTGAGTAACAACGGGAGGTTTTTTTCGTAATCATCCGCATTTGGAATGGTTGAGTAAAAATGCCCTGGCCTATATATGGATCCAAAAAGATCCTGGATAAGCATTTGTTTCCATTTACGGATGTTGTTTTTTATCATGTAGTTGTGCCGAAGCTCTTTTCTATTTCCTTGTGAAATTCTGCCAGAAATTCTGTCAAAGTCTGACTCCCCTGGTCGCCGGACCCGTGTTTACGAACGGCGACAGTTCCAGTTTCCACCTCTTTCTCCCCAACAATCAACATGAATGGCAACTTTTTAACCTCTGCATCCCGGATTTTTCGTCCGATTTTCTCGTCCCGGTGATCCACCTGAGCCCGGACATCATGACTGTCAAGGAAGATCCGGACTTCTTCGGCGTAATCAGCAAACTTCTCCGAAATCGGAAGGATCATCAGCTGCTCAGGTGACAACCACAACGGGAAATTACCAGCACAGTTTTCAATGAGTACGGCAATGAAACGCTCCATACTGCCAAATGGCGCCCTGTGAATCATAACGGGACGGTGCTTCTGGTTGTCGGCACCCACATATTCCAGTTCAAAACGCTCCGGCAGATTGTAATCCACCTGAATGGTTCCCAGCTGCCACTTTCTTCCGAGGGCATCCTTTACCATAAAATCGAGTTTCGGTCCGTAGAAAGCGGCTTCTCCCAGCTCAGTGATGGTTGGCAGTCCTTTTTCCTGTGCCGATTCAATGATGGCAGATTCGGCACGTGCCCAGTTTTCATCAGAGCCAATGTATTTTGCTTTGTTTTCAGGATCACGCAACGAAATCTGTGCTGTGTAGTCATTGAATCCAAGTGAGGTAAACACGTATTGAACCAGTTCAATCACCTTTACAAATTCTTCCTTCACCTGATCGGGGCGGCAGAAAATATGGGCATCATCCTGTGTAAAACCACGAACCCGGGTTAATCCATGAAGCTCTCCACTTTGTTCGTAACGATACACCGTTCCGAATTCAGCCAGTCGCAAAGGAAGGTCCCGATAGGAGCGGGGCTTGGTTTTGTAAATCTCGCAGTGGTGCGGACAGTTCATTGGCTTCAGCAAAAACTCCTCGTCCTCATCAGGGGTACGGATTGGCTGGAATGAATCTTTCCCGTATTTCTCATAGTGCCCGGAAGTCACATACAATTGTTTAGAACCAATATGAGGTGTAACCACCGGAGAGTATCCTGCTTTCACCTGGGCTTTTTTCAGAAACTGTTCCAGACGGTCACGCAGCATGGCACCTTTTGGCAACCAAAGAGGCAAGCCCTGGCCAACCTTGTCAGAAAACGCAAACAGCTCCAGTTCTTTTCCCAGTTTGCGGTGATCGCGTTTTTTGGCTTCTTCCAAAAGGAAGAGATAGTCCTTCAGTTCTTTATCTTTCGGAAATGTGATGGCGTAAATCCGTGTCATCTGTTTCCTTTTTTCGTCGCCCCGCCAATATGCTCCGGCAACGTTCATCAGCTTTGCCGCTTTAATAAAACCGGTGTCCGGAATGTGAGGTCCGCGACAGAGATCGGTAAAATTTCCCTGGGAATACAAGGTAATGGAACCATCGGCCAGATCTTCCAGTAATTCCAGTTTGTATTCGTCTCCTTTCTCCTGGAAAAAGGCGATGGCTTCAGCTTTGGATTTAGGAATGCGGACAAACGCATTTTTCTGACGGGCCAGCTCCAGCATTTTGTTCTCGATTTTCTCGAAATCATCAGCGCCCAGTGGTTGTCCTCCCAAATCGATGTCGTAGTAAAAACCGTTTTCAATCGGAGGACCGATACCGAATTTGGTGCCGGGATATAACGCTTCCAGGGCTTCGGCCATCAGGTGAGCCGATGAATGCCAGAACGTCTTTTTACCGTCAGCATCATTCCATGTGAGCAACTGAACGTGGGAATCGGCCTCAATCGGGCGGTTTGACTCAACCACTTCTCCGTTGACTTTCGCTGCCAGAACATTCCGGGCAAGTCCTTCGGAGATGGAAAGGGCCACATCCATCGATGTTGCGCCTTTTTCGTACTGCCGGACAGAACCGTCGGGCAGGGTAATATTGATTTGCATAAAAATTTGTTTTCATCGGACGACTACAAACTCGCCCGAGGGATGACAAAGTAAGCAAAAAGAGGGGAAAGGAGAGGAATTCGGAATTGAGAATTAGGAATTAGGAATGAAAAGCGAATGATGGGTGAAAATCCGGCACTCCGGTTACAAACGGATTCCAATGACAAGCATATCATCTATTTGGTCGAGTTGTCCTTTCCATTGGTCCATTTCTGTGGCCAGAGACTGGCCCTGAAGTTCCATTGGCTGGTCGTGAATTTCGATGAGAAGTTCCCGGAGCCGGCGGGTCATAAACTTCTTTTTGTCTGACCCTCCGAACTGATCGGCGTAACCATCTGAAAAAAGATAGACGCAATCTCCTTTCAGGTATTCAAATGTATGAGAAGTAAACTGAGCTTCCAGATCCTGTGAGGCACGAAGCCCACCAACCGAAAATTTGTTGCCTTTCCATTCTTCTACTTCCGGTTCATCTTTTTTTACCCGGTACAAAGGTCGGTGAGCTCCTGCAAAACGGACAGCACTTTTATTGGGTACGATACAGCAAATGGAAATATCCATGCCATCCCGCTGTCCGGAAAAACCCAGTGAGGTGTCTTCCTGCCGCAATGCAGCCCGGATCGCCACATCCAGTTGATTCAGGATTTCGGCTGGTTCTGTTATTTGTTTTTCCCGGATAATCTGACTCAGGAGACTGTACCCGATCATACTCATAAATCCTCCCGGAATTCCATGACCTGTACAATCCACGCAGGCAATCACAACTGATTTTTCACCTTCTATTGATTCAGCATCGGTGATGAAGTAAAAGTCTCCGCTCACAATGTCTTTGGGAGAATAGAAAATAAATGAATCCGGTATCAGGCTGGCAACTACTTCATGAGTCGGAAGAATGGCTTCCTGAATCCTCTTTGCGTAGTTGATACTGTCTGTTATGCTTTTGTTCTTAAGTTCAATGATTTGCTTCTGATCCAGAATTTCAGTCGTTCGCTCTTTCACAACCTTTTCAAGCATGGTTTTCTCATGCTCGATTCTTCGGAGGCGGTATTTTATTGTAGCATACACCAGAAACCCGAGCAATGACAGCGAAGGAAGTAGAAACCACCAGCGTTGCCAAAGAGGGGGAAGGATTTCAAATGAATAGGAGGCAGGCTTGCTCCAGTTTCCGGCGCCATTGCTGGCCTTCACCTGAAATGTGTATTTCCCCGGAGGGAGATTCGGATATGAAACAAAACGGGATTCGGTCTCAGGTGACCAGTCTTTTTCAAAGCCATCCAGGTGAAACCGGTACCGTACATGCATGGGATTTTTGTGATAAATTCCCATAAAATCAAACACAAGATGATTGGCAGAATGGCTGAATTCATGCGTTCCGACTAAAGAATGCTCCTGAAGGTTTAGCTTAATTCCGGTGATGGAAATCTTTGGGGCCACGTCATCTGTGATTTCTTTTTGGGACGAAAAACGAATCAGTCCCTGGTCTGTTCCTATCCATACATCGCCGTTATCCTGCCTGAACGTAGCATTCAGGGATGGCTCGAATTCTTCCTCCGATTCCGGAAATGAAAAGGGGATGGCCTGGATATTTTTGTTTCCGACTTTCCGCAGTACTTCAATTCCACCGTTGTGCGCTACCACAATATCATTGTTCTTTCCCCGAACCAATATGGAAGGTGATAAATCCCGGATCCCGGTTTTTGCCCCAAATAATTCGAACTTCTTTCCATCATACCGATAAACTCCTGTTTCGGCATTGCTGAACCAAATGTTCCGATTTTGGTCTTCGCAAATGGAATAGACAACATTCGAGCCAATCACACCTTTATTATAGGTTGTAAATTTCTGGTTCCTGAAACAGGAAATTCCACCTCCGTCAGTAGCAAACCAAAGCCGGTTCTGCGAATCAGCAAAAACAGAATAGACATAATTATTACCAAGTCCATCTGCTGTGGTGAAATGTGTGCAAACCAATTTTCCATTGATAAGACGGCCTTTGGATGCCCCTCCTCCCAACGAAGCAAACCAAAGATTGCCGGATGCATCCTGAGCAATGGAAAGGACATTGTCGTTTGCAAGCCCGTTCTTCGATGTATAGGAGGTGGACTTTCCGCTTTCCGGATCCAGACGAAAAACTCCGTTTCCAAAAGTGCCCAGCCACAGGAATTTCTCCTGGTCTTCATAAATGCTCATGATCTGAACCGGGCTGGGAAATTTCTGGTGAAAATATTGACGGATCACCGGTTTACCCATAGCGTCGTAAGCAATTTTTGTCAGCCCCGAATCACTGCTGATCCAACGGTTGCCTTTATGATCCAGACAGAATGCATAGATTTTATTGGAAGGAAGTCCATCCTTTTTTGAAAGGAGTTCAATGTGCCCCGGGCTGTAAAAAAATGCCTCGCTGTTTGTGCCCAGCCAGATATTGTGTTCAAAGTCCATGAACAGACAGTGAATGTTTTTGTTGGTCAGGTTCTGGTGAGTATTGATGTAAACCGGCCGTGTATACACCTTATCAGACAAACTCAGTTTCAGTAATCCTTCTTTCTGGCTTGCAACCCAACAGAAGCCGGTAACATCCGGAAGCATGTCGTTCACCACCCCAAAATTCCAGTTTCTGAATGATAGGTGTTTTCGAAACGTTTTCAATGATGGGTCGAAATAGCAAATTCCCGAATCCTGCATGGCGACATAGACTCTCCCTTCGGGTCCTTTGCAGATTTTCTTCACAATGTTGTCGAAAAGACCATCCTTCATCGACAAAGTATTGAAACGTTGCTCTAATTCTTTCTTGTCTTCTCGAATCACACAAATTCCGGCATCGGTTCCTGCCCAGACACTTCCATCGGGGTGCTCGTACAGCGTGTATATAAAATTGTCGTTCAGACCATTATCGGAATGAAGCCGGCTGATACCGGATTTTTTTACCACGTAAATTCCGTTTCCATACGTAGCCAGCCAGATATTGTGGTGGATATCTTCCAGAATGGTTGAAACCGGATTGTGGTCGCTTGAATCTTTTTGCCGGAAAGCGGTCACGACCTGATTCTTTACCAAACTCACTTTTCCGTTGTTATGTCCTGCCCAAACCGTCTGATCGGCCGAGATACAAACCGATGTTATCTGATTCGACCCCATTCCTTTGGAAACATCGAAAAGTGAGTGGGTAAGACCGTTCAGGCAGAAAAGCCCCTGGTTTGTTCCAATCCAGATGTTGCCTTGTAAATCCTGTGTAAAGCAGTTGATTTTGCAGTTTTTCCTTCCGAAACCCAGTCCGGCTTTTTTCAGGGTTTGTGCCGAAACCTGGAAGCTCAAACATACTGAAAGTAGAATGATGATTCCAAAGAATGGAATTTTAAACCAACTGAAACAAGGACGGAATCGCACGTGCCGGTCAGGATTTTGGCTGCATGTTGATGTTGATATTCACCCGAATGGTTTCGGCAATTTTCATCTCCACAATTTTGGGAATTTTGATTTCATGGTCTGCCAGCAATACGTCAAAGTCTGATTCTATGCTGATCTGTTTGTTTTTGACGGTTACTTTGGCCTTGATGATGCGCTCTTTCTCCACACCGTGAACTGTAAGCAATCCTTTTACCCGAACCTGGTAGGTTCCCGGGACACGGAAGTCGGTTTCTTCAATGATTTTCCCTTTGAACTCAGAGGAAGGAAACTTGTCACTTTCCATGTAACTTTCATTGAAGTGCTCTTCCTGCATGGAGTTTTTAAATCCCTGAAATGAGCTGGTTTTGACTTTAAACACAAAGGTCCGCTTTTCAGTGTTGATCAGTCCGGTCAGTTGTTTCGAATTGGCGATGATCAGTTCAAGGGGGGCATTGGACTCGAATTTGACGGTTCCCTCTTTCCCACTGTATATGGTTTCCTGTTGGAAAGCAAATGCGCTAAGAATGAGAAGGAATGCAGCGAATATTGGTGTTTTCATAATAAGCAGGATCAGAATTGGTTTGTGGAAGCACAAATCAAATTGAACGAAATCTGTTGGGGTTCACTTTTTTGGGTTCCCTATACTCAGAATCTGTACAAGTTGTATTTGGTCATCCTCAGTCAATAATTACTTGTATCTACAAGTGACAAAGAAGAATGAACCCAACTGATTTTTTACCTGAACTCCTGCTGACTTCTTACATTGTGACAGAATAGGGTGAGAATTGCCATTATTACCATCATCGCAGGAAATGCTGCATCCAGAATGTATTTCTTCCGGCATTGGCTTTAGCTGTTGGTTGAATGTTGAAAAATCAGGTAGCCCCAGGCCTGATTTTAAACCTGCCGCAAACTGTACTGAGGAAAAAAGAAGCTGTTTTAAAACAAAAGGGTCAGCCCAAACTTACCGCCAGAAGTAACGGTAGCACCGCCGATTTCCAGGTTTACTCCCAGATTTTTACTTAAAAAATACCGGCCACCAACCTGAGCGCCCAGTCCGATTCCGGAACTTCCGTCACCTGGATATCCAGATGGTGAATTCCAATAATAAAAGCCCAGATTTAAACCTGCATAAAAATCCCAGTTCTGAGGAATTGATAAGATGGAATTGAAATGATAGTTCCCGTTTGCCGAAAGGCTGATGATGCTGTGCCGGTACTTATTGTTGTTGAATTTATCATTATAGGAACGAAATGAGAATTCGCCCCCAAGGGTAATGTCTTTTTTAAAGCCATGGTCAAACCCGATATACAATGGTACACCCCAGCCGGAAATGCCAACCCCAAAATTAAGCTGGTTTCGGCCCACCCGAAGAGGTGCCTGAGCCTGAGATGAAAAACTGTATAAACTGAAAAGTGCGATAATCGCAAGGAATCTGATATTCATGTAGTAGTTGGAATTGTCCATTCAAATATACGGCGATATGGAGCCCAAACGCTGTCCCGGAGTACCAAACCAGTGAAAATTGCAACAAAAAGAGGATGTCCTGTAAATATTGACCGGATCAAAGTCCGGATGTTTTGTCAGAAAAGATCGAATGTTCTGACAAAGTCTCTGTCATTGGAACTATGGCAACCAGCGCACAACGCTCCTTTGTCCTTGGCTGAAACATAAGCTCCTCCATCAGCCTGAAGTTCAGACCAGAGCCAGCCTTCTTTGGCATAGGGATTAGCCGATTCTTTCCTCATTATAGCGACCAGCTGACGAGCGCCGCCAACTGTGTTGTATAAGTCTTTGACTACAATCGAACCTTCCGGAAACACGGCACCTACTGGTAATTTGCCATCTGCTCCCAGAACAGTCCGGGCTTTGGCATTCATACGCACTTTGAAAAACGGCGAATGTCCCGATGCAGAATTGGATGCCCGGAGGGTATCTTTATTCTGGTACGCAACAAATCCTTCCGATGCCGATTCGCTTTGAGCGTACAAAACGGAATCAATGTTACCTGTAATGTAACCAACAGGTGCGGGTGTTTCCGATTTGTCTTTACAGGCGTTAATGAGAATGGTAAATACACCGCCGATGGCCAGTGTTGCAATGAGTTTGGTGGCTGTTGTCATGAATGGAAGGAAAGAATAAATTTCAACAACGGAAAAATTCACGAATAATGAAGAATTATCGAAATTATTCATCTTCGGAAACCAGTAGTTGCCTTGCTTCTTCCAGCCGCTGCCTTAGTTCATGATCGACTGTTGGAAAAGTCAGTTTCATTGATTTCAAGGTTTGAATGATGATTTCCGTTACCAGAATCTGGCTAAACCATTTGTCATCTGCCGGAATTATGTACCACGGATTTACCTTGGTACTGGTCATTTCAAATGCAGTCTCATACGCTTTCCGGTAAATTTCCCAGGATTGCCGTTCCCGAATATCAGCTGAGGAGAACTTCCAGTGTTTTTCCTTTTTATCAATTCGTTCCAGAAACCGCTTTTTCTGTTCGTCTTTGGATAGATGCAGGAAGAATTTCAGAATGGTGGTTCCGGTTTCAGATATGGTTTCTTCAAACGACCGGATCTGGGAATACCGCTGTTGCCAGAATGACTTGTTCACATGTTTCAGATTTTCAATTCCAGGAACACGTTCAGCCAGCACATATTCGGGATGTACTTTTGAGATCAGCACATTTTCATAATGCGACCTGTTGAAAATCCCGATCATGCCTTGTTCCGGAAGTTTCAGATAATGACGCCACAGATAATCATGGCTAAGTTCAAGTTCAGAGGGATGCTTAAAACTGTGTACCTGAACACCCTGCGGATTGACTCCTGACATAATGTGCTTGATGGTACTGTCCTTGCCAGAGGCATCCATGCCCTGGAGAATGATCAGCAACGACTTTCGGTTGCCTGCGTACAACCGGGTCTGGAAGGCATCAATTTTTTCCAGATTGAGGATTTTCATTTGTTCGTGGTTGCCGGCTTTTGCCAAAGTGGCTTTCGTTGGAAAAATCCGGAGGTTCATTTTCTGGCCTGGTTTTACGCGGTAAGATGAAATGTCAATTTTCATGGTTGGGGGTGGAAAGCTCTCAAGTTCGTTATTCTTTTGTTCTGTTTCGAACTTGAAATCCTATTTGTTAAATCCCTGCTTTTATCCTGCATTTTAAAAAAGGAATTGTTTTGTTTTGTGTCAACAGCCACTTTTGATAACGCTCATTTTATGCTACTATTCAACCTCCAGCCGAATCTGGAAAATGACAAAGTCAGGATTCGCCCACTTCAGGAATCGGATTTTGACAGCCTTTTCTCACTTGCTTCAGATCCGCTTGTCTGGGCGCAACATCCGGTTCCGGACAGGTACAAACGGGAAGTTTTTGAGAATTATTTCCGTGGTGGGATCGAATCCAAAGGCGCCGTTCTTGTGATGGATGTTGCGACAAATCAGGTGATTGGTACCTCCCGATTGTATGAATATAACCCGGAAGACAACAGCATTGTCATGGGCTACACCTTTTTCGGACGGGAATTCTGGGGTGGGAAATACAACCCCGCTCTGAAGCAACTTATGCTTGATTATGTGTTCGGGTTTGTTGACAAGGTGTATTTTCATATTGGCGCTGTCAACATTCGTTCACAAACCGCCATCACCAGGTTGGGTGCCAGGAAAGTGGGAGAAGCCGACATTGCCTACCACGGAGAGAAAAGCAATGCCAATTATATTTATGTGATTACAAAGTCAGACTGGCTAGGCAAATAACACCATATCAGGCGAATTCAGTCGGCAACCAAACAAATGGTCCCAATGCAATGTCCGTGTAAAGGTGTTTGACCAGCATAAACGATTTTCTCCAACAAATTTTACTAAAGAAAATCGTGTCCATTTATCCTATTGCTTCGTTCAGACTAGGAAGGTGACCCAACTGACGAAGCAGCCGGAAGTGTGAGGCAAGGGCGAGTCCGAAAGTTTTGTTTTCAAGGTAGGGAACCCCATATTCTTTGGCTGTTTGCTCCACTATATTGGCAATGGCAGGGTAATGAACATGGCAGATTTTGGGAAAGAGGTGATGCTCGACCTGGTAGTTCAAACCACCCAGGTACCAACCCAGAATCGCATTGTCACGTGAGAAATTAACAGTGGTGTTCATCTGATGGATAGCCCAGTCATTTTCGATGACGCCATTTTCGTCGGGCATCGGATGGGTGGTTCCTTCTACGGTGTGTGCCATTTGAAACACAAGTGTTAGGATTATGCCCGCCACAAAATGCATTAGAAGAAATCCCCAGATCACAAATCCAACTGACATACCCAGATAAATCGGAAGTCCGATTACAACAGCCAGATAAAGAATTTTGTTGATGGTAATCCTGGCCAGCAACTGCAGGTTTTCAGAAGGAGAATTCTTGTTTACCCCCAGTTTTTTGAATACAATAAACTGAACCAGATCTTTTGCCAGAACCCAATACAGGGTGATGATTCCGTAGAAAATGACAGCATATATGTGTTGAAACTTCTGAATCCCCTTGTGTCTGCCGTGAGGACTAAATTTCAGGATGGCTCTGTCTTTGATATCTTCGTCGTGTGAGGCAATGTTGGTATAGGTGTGATGTAGAATGTTGTGCTGCAGCTTCCAGTTAAAGGTGGATCCACCCAAAAGATTAAGAGAATACCCAATCCAGTCGTTTACACTTTGCTTTTTTGAATAGGCACCATGGTTGGCATCATGCATCACGCTCATTCCGATCCCGGCGGTGCAGACTCCGATAAATGCCCAGAGTGCATATCCGGCTATACCTTCAATACGGAACGTGACTATAGCAACAAAAGGAAGAATGTAGCCTGACAGAAGAATAATCGTCTTCAAAACCATTGCTGTGTTGGCCGTCTTTGGAATTTGATTGTCAGCAAAATACTGGTCTACTCTTTTCCGGACAGTTGGGAAAAAGAGATTTCGTTCCTTCGGTGTAAACCGGATCGATTCCAAAGTGTGCGATTGACTCATGATTAAACGAATTGAAATGGTCGTGCAAATGTAACCACCATCATTAGAAACACATATTGTTTTCTAATCAGGACCTTTATTGATTTAATACATGACTTCAAACCAACCGAAGTCCGAATTGTTCTGATCAAAACAAAGTTCTGAAAAGAATAAAGAGGCTTCCCGACAATATAATCGTTGCAGGAAGAGTTAAAATCCAGGCAAGCAGAATGTTACGGACTGTATCTTTTCTCAGATTTTTCACCCCTTTGCTGGCAACCATACTTCCTGCAATGCCGGAAGAAAGAACATGGGTTGTGCTGACTGGCAAGCTCATCCACGTTGAGACGGCAATTGTTGATGCAGCCACAAGTTCAGATGAGGCTCCCTGGGCATAGGTAAGGTGCTCTTTCCCGATTTTTTCACCCAGAGTTTTCACGATTCGTTTCCAGCCCACAGTTGTTCCCAGGCCCAAAGAAATGGAAATAAGGAAGGTTACCCACAAAGGCGAATAATCCGTGTGTTCCTTTAATCCATCCAGACTCCGGTTGAAAAGCTGTTTGTTTTGCCGGCTTAATGCCAGATCCGGACTTTTGAGCAGGGAATGTGCGTCTTTGTTCAACCGAATAAGCAATCGACGGATTTCGAGTTTCTCTGATGTTGGCAGATCGTTTGTTACCCGCTTTCCTTCTGCCAGATAATGCAGTTGAGATACTTCGTTTTTTGATTTTCGCAGCAACCGCTGGTCGCTTACACCCAGTTCGGTACTGTCAATTTTGGCCAGAATATGTTCGACATTTTTCAAATGAGGAACTGATAAGTTTATGTCTTTCGAATTGTTCAAGGCAAAATAGGCAGGCATGATTCCAATGAGAATCAACATCATAAGACCTACTCCTTTCTGTCCGTCATTGGCACCATGGGAAACACTGACTCCGGTACATGTGGCAACCAGAATGGACCGGATCCAGAAAGGTGGGTGTTTTCCTTTTTTTGGTTCTTTAAACAATGCATCATTGTCCATGAACTTTTTCATCAGGAACATAAGAAAGACTGTAAAACTGAACCCAAACAAAGGCGACACGACGAGTGAAGCCATGATTTCCAGAGCTTTTGTGTAGTCTACTGCGGCACCGGCACCTTCTTCCACAAACGGATATGCAAAGCCCACACCCAGAATACTTCCGATCAGTGTGTGTGAACTCGATGCCGGTAAGCCCAGATACCAGGTTCCCAGATTCCAGATGATGGCACTCAGGAGCAATGCCATGATGAGTGAGACGTTGTGAAATAAATTGGCATCCACCAGAGCCTCTACCGGAAGCAGTTTCACGATTCCCATCGCCACGCCAATCCCTCCAATAAAAACCCCGACAAAATTGCAGAAGCCAGACCAGATAACGGCGTGGGTTGGTTTAAGTGAATTCGTGTAAATAACGGTGGCAACGGCATTGGCAGTGTCGTGAAAACCATTCACAAATTCAAATGCACAAGCAGCCAGAAGGCAGAAAATCAGGAGGGCGAAAATGCCCAGTTCAAGTCCGAACATACGGGGTTATACCTGTAAAGGCGGTCAAAGATATGGATAAGACTTCGATGGCAATGTTATGGCACTGTTAAGTCAAAGGAAATTCAGGATTTTCTCGTTGAAATCCTAAACGGATTTTAGCATTACCTGCTTTCAGCCAAAGGGTTCCGTCCATATTTCCTTTGTTCAACTGAAATTCCGGATCAATCAAAAAATGTCCAGTTCAGACCGAATTCAAATAATCTTCGCTGTCCGGGATAAAAAGGTGTGGCAAAATACCCGGGACTTCCCAGTTTTTGAAACACATTGTGCACTTTGAAATAAAGACGTACCCGGTCAATCCGCACATTGGTAAACGCATTCACGAGAAAGTAGGGCGGGATGGTGGTTTTATTTTGAAGAAACCACTGTCCGTTGAGTGGATTAAATGTTTCAGATGGCCAGTCATATCGCCAGTCAACATTCACACCAAGCTGAACTCCATACGCTTTTTTGTTCCGGACCAGATCGTAATAATGCGCCGAATGATACACATAGCCAGGCATCTGAGCAATCCGGGATCCGGCCTGAAATACGCGGATGAATGTATTCTCGGTATGGAGCCGTTTTCCAATGGCACCGGAAATGGCCAGCCCCGCATATTGCATCGTGGCGACTTTATCCCTTTGAACCGGCAGCATCGAATCGGAAAATGCGATTCCGTTGGAGACGGTCAGATGCTCAAACGAAGGACTTATGGACCATTTCCGGATCGTAAAAGTCTTTTCGGCTTTCAACTGCACAGCCCGGCTTGGTTTGAAATCGGTAAGGTAAATCAGGTTTTTACTGAAGAACTGACGCTGAATCATCGAAGGAAGAAAGGAAACCAGTCTGCCTGCCACATTCCATCCCCACAAGTTGGTACTGGCCTTCAAATCAAACTGATCTATGGTCATAAACTCAGCACTAAGTCTTGCCTGCAGTCCTTTATATAAACCCTGAAACTGAAAACCTGCCACCCATTCGGCTTTGGGATAATCAAACGTCTGAAAGTTACTGTAGTATTTCAGGTCCCGCCTTTTAATTGAAAAGCTCAGATTCTGCAGGGAATCCTGGAATCCCGCAAACAATGTGTTTTCAAAAGCCTGGAATGATCGGTCACTGAATAAAGTGTCTGGTAACGCTTTTGGATCATCACTTTTCTGAAAGTATTCCCGGTTTAAATAAAAGGCCGCATTTGGCAATGGATCCGTATATCGATTCACCTGACGGTTGCGACTATGGCTTGTCCGAATGTATAACCCATTTCCAAAAGGTTTCCAGATTTGGGTGAAGTACCAGTTGTTGCGCAGCTCACGGTTTCTGGTATTTGCATTCAGATACACTGGCATAATCTCCGGGCTTAAAAACAAACTGTCGCTTTGGTTCTGGCTCAGGCTTCCATCCGAAGTTTTCCGGGTAAATCCTCCGCCTGTTTCGTATTGCAGGTGATTCAGATGCTGATAGTAACCCCATGCACGGTACCGGTTGTCTTTTGTCGAATAATTCGACGAAACCCAGATGGAATGGTGGTCACTGGTACGCTCATCAGACTGGCTGATGTTGAGAACCCGCAATGCTGTAAGTCGTTGGTAATGGGCCGTAAAGTTCAGCCTGGGTTTCAGATTGACGGAAAAGGTTGTCCGGATCATGGCCCTTTGTTTGGCCCCCTGAGCATATTGAATGTCGGTGTATGGCGACCGGGTGTTGAAATACCGGATTTGATTCTGTTCCGGAATCAGGTAATCGAACATATTCATTCCGTTTCGCAGGCCAATAGCATCGGGCAACTGGTAAAACAGAGGACGGGAGGCGGTTCCAAAAACGCCAAGGTTCTGGTAGATCTTTTTTCCCTGGTAGATGAAGTCCCCTTTTTCGGAAAAGTTGTTCAGGCTGGTGTCACCAATTTCAGCTCCTTTGTTCAAAACCATGGCTTCTTCCGTTCGTTGCCTGACGGTTTTGACAGAATACAACAGTTTGGTACTGTCGTCCAGTATCTGCGTGAATCCCGAAAAAACCGGGAACATCCACAGGAATGAAAAAATCTTAAATGCCTTTTTCAATGGTTGCGAGGAAGTCTGCTTCCGGATGGATTTGAATTTCGATGGGCAGATAAAAGATTTTTTCAGGGTGCGGGGCAATGTTGAGGAGCTTTTGGAAATCTTTTTCCGTTGTTAAGACGGTTGATTCTGCAAGAGACTCCGTCTGGAAAAAATCGCCCAAATATCTGTAATGGTCTGGTTTGGATAGACACTTTTTTACAGAAAAGTTTTTTAAGCAGTGTTCAAAGAACAATAGGTTTGATGCCAGCCCAGCCACACAAAAAACAGGTTCGTTTGAGGAAAGTACGGTACCGTCCTTGTTCACAGCGGTTTTGTATACGAGAGAAGAAACAAACAACGGTTTGGGTTCCAGTTGATTTTGTTTCCAAATTATCTGAAGTGATCTCAAGGTTTCGTCATTCGCCTGGGCCGATTTTGTAAAAACCACCAGATCGGCCTTTTTATATGCCTCCGTTATGTCTCTCAGGCTGCCGGCTGGAACAAGGTAATTGCGAAAAAACGGACGGGACGCCGGAGTCAACAGTATATTCAACGTGGGTTTTACCCGAAGATGCTGCATGGCGTCATCGAGCAGAATAAGGCGGGTTTCGGGTTTCCTTCGAAGAATTTCCAGAATGCCATTTTTTCGGTCTGAATCCACTGCCACTGTCAGATTGCTTTTCCATCTCGAAAAAATCTGGTAGGCTTCGTCGCCCAGTTCTGTTACCGTGGATGTGGGTCCTGCCAATTGAAATCCTTCTGAAATTCGTTTGTAACCTCTTGATAGATAGGCAACCGGAAGCTTTTTTGAGAAATGGGAAATCAGGAAATCAGCCATCGGAGTTTTTCCGGATCCACCCAGTTCCAGATTTCCAATGCCCACAGTTGTAACAGGTGATTCAAATCGTTCTTTCCTGTTGCTGTCGTACAAACGATGCCTCAATCGCAGGATTCCGCCATATAACCAGGCCAATGGGGAAAAGAAGATTATTCGAAATACATTTGCCATATAATTCGGCGACGTGAGAAGCAGTTTGGCGTATAAAGAAACATTTCGTATCCGCCCGGTAACGATTCAACCGGCAAAGGTAGCTGTATGGCTCGCATTCCTGCTGCCATTTGCCGGAATTGTTGGTATCGCCCAAACCAACAGCATAAAAAAGACCCGGTATTACGACGCCAATAACCTGGTTGTGAAAGAAGTCTACTTTGTAGATGCAAAAGATCAGACTGTTAAAAACGGACAATACACAGCGTATTATTCATCCGGGCTTCTTAAGGTTAAGGGTAATTATCAGAATAATCAGCCTGCCGGTTACT
This sequence comes from Catalimonadaceae bacterium, assembly GCA_036759185.1. Lineage (GTDB taxonomy): Bacteria > Bacteroidota > Bacteroidia > Cytophagales > Flexibacteraceae > CAMDMI01. The sequence goes on from DAIOVD010000015.1 coordinate 26,167, forward strand.
GGGAGCGCTATTTTGAAACAGGAGCTTTACGAAGTTCATCCAATTACCTCAATGGCAGACTGAATGGTTTTTCCAAAACCTATTATGAAAACGGAAAACCGGCACAGTCAGGATATTACAAAGACAATAAAGAAGACAGTACCTGGCATTTCTACTTCGAAAGCGGGCGTTTGAAAAGTCTGGGGATGTATGAAGAAGGGATGCAGCGTGGGTTCTGGAAATATTTTCATGAAGACAGTACACTGAAAGCCAGTGCATATCTGGAACGTGGAAAAGGGCATTACAAAGAGTATTTTTCCAGTGGCAACGTCAGGATGGAAGGAATCATCAACAGCGGAGTATCCGATTCTGTCTGGCGGTACTACCATGAAAATGGGGTGCTGAAGGCGATCGGAAATGAAAAGTCAGGCCAAAGGCAGGGCTACTGGAAGTTCTATTTTCCAAACGGCAACCTGAGTTCTGAAGGCCATTTTAAAGACAATCTGAAATTTGGAAGGTGGAAATATTTCCACGAAACAGGTGGACTTAGTTCTGAAGGGGACCTTGAAAAAGAAGAGAAAGAAGGTGTCTGGAAGTTCTTTTTTCCTTCCGGTAATCTGATGGGTGAAGGCACTTTTGTGAAAGGAAATGGTGATTATCAGGAATACTACGACAACGGAAAGCTGAAGCTGAAAGGCAAAATTGAGAAAGATCTTTACCAGGGGCCATGGACTTTTTATTTTGAAGATGGCGGTCTCGAAGGAGAATGCAACTATGTAAACGGTGTCGGGCAATATGTTGGTTACTATGAAAACGGGGCGGTGAAAATGAAAGGGCAGATGCAGAACGGACAAAAAACCGGTTCCTGGGATTTGCTAAGCAGGGATGGGAAACTGATCGGGCACTATAAAACGTTTTATGATCTTGTCCGTCCCAAGGAACCTCAGAAACCCAGAATTCCGGCTCCTGATACCACGCACCCGAAACCACGTAATACCGGACGGCCTGATTTTATGTTCAACAAAAAGAGAAGCCGTCATTTTATTCCGAGAGTGAATGAAATTAAGGGTTTTATCGTAGCCTTCAATCCGTTTGCCATCACCATCAGCTCTCTTCCTTTTGGTATCGAGTACTATATGCAGGACCGACTCGGGTATGAGGTGATGTTCACTGTTTTCCGCCAGCCATTTTTCGCCAATCATTCGGAGGATATGGAAAATAAGCGGGTGTACACCATCGGCAACTCAATCGATTTCCGGCAGAAATTGTATAGTGCCGACCATGGATCAGGCAACCTGTACATAGGTCAGGAATTGCGATTGAGCAATCATACCCATCAATTGTATCTGGCGGATACAGCCAATGTCGGAATGAACTATGAGGGAGAAGAAACCAAAGTGGAGTTAAGTCTTCTCGTTGGGAACCGGCTTTTTCGAACTTATAATAAACATAATACCCTCACTTTGGATTTATTTGCCGGAATCGGTTTCGGTTACCGGAGCGCCCGGATTCCGGATCAGCTTCTGGTGTACAACCGATTGAAGACAAATAAACTGACCATACCCATTCGCCTCGGGTTCAACTTTGGATTTCTTTTTTAATGCAATATCAGCTGACACAGTTTCTACCTCTCATCGAAGAGGCCATTCATAGCCTTGACATTCCATCTGCCCCCGCTTCTCTGTATGACCCAATCCGGTATTTCATGGATTTGCCCGGAAAGCGCATTCGTCCCGTTTTTGCCCTTCAATGCCTGGAACTGTTCCGGAAGCCAAATCTGAAAGATGCAAAAGCGGCGTTGTCCATTGAATTGTTTCACAATTTCTCATTGGTGCACGACGATATTATGGACAAGGCCGATGTCCGTCGTGGTTTTCCTACGGTGCATGTGAAATGGAACGAACCAACGGCATTGTTGTCCGGTGATGCGCTCCTGGTTCTGGCATACGATGCCCTCCTTGAAGCAGAAACAGTAGAATTCCGGTTATTGCTGAAACGGTTCAACGAAACGGCACTGGCTGTGTGTGAAGGACAGCAACTCGACATGGATTTCAGCACCGTTCCGATTGTTGAAATGGAAGAATATCAGGAAATGATCGACCGGAAGACAGCTGCCCTCATTGCGTTTTCCTTTGAACTCGGTGGTTTTTTGGGTGGTGTGGCCGAAAATGAACGGAAGGCACTGCATGATTTTGGAATGGCAATGGGCCGGTGCTTTCAACTTCGGGACGATCACCTGGATCTTTTTGGAGACGAAGCCAGGACCGGTAAAAAGAGGGGAGGCGATATAGGCAATTCCAAACTAACCTTTCCGGTACTCACTTCCTTTGGCCATCCGGATTCAGAAACCTTTAAAGCGCTTTGGCTGGAAAAGACATCGGATCCTGAACATCGCATCTCCCGTATTCTCACCTGGATGGAAGAAAAGGATATTCCGAAGTTGTCTGAAGAGAAGATGCATTCTGAAATGGAAGCTGGGATGGCGCTACTATATCAGGTTTCAGGCGATACGGAAGTGAAATCCCGAATATCCGATATGTGCCATCAACTGGCATTCCGGGATAAGTAGGTCCGGAATTTCCTTTTTTCATTGTCTTCATTCCATCATTCCATTTGGAGTGATGGTTGATATTTTCCATTTTTTATTGAATTTTTGCGTCTGAAAACCAGAAGGATAGGAATTTTATTTACTTTTTTTTTAGAAATATTGATGCACCATCCAAACCCTTGCAGCCAACTGATCGTCTGCCTGTTTGAAACCTTTTGTATTTGTTTATGCACCGGAATTTAGTTCTTCTCCTTCTTTCATACTGCCTGCTAGCGGTGGCTTGCGATAAGGTAAAGGACAACCCGGCACCAGATCCGTTGCAGGGATTGGAGCTCAGATCTCTGCAATTTGATCTGGAGGGAAGCGGCCCCTGGGTCGTCAACTTTCAGGACAGCTTTCCTTCCAATGCACAACTGACATATCAGATTTCCCAGCAACCCACAAATGGAACAGTTGTTCTGGATGCCAACGGGAATTTTGTCTTTACTCCGGATTCCGGATTTTACGGAAATGATTATGCGATTTACCAGATCTGCTTTGGTGCCGATTGCCGGGATGGCATTATCAATGTTTCTGTAGATGACACAACAACACCCTGTACTCCGGTAGTGAATGATTTCAGTTACCAGATAGAAGGTGGGCCAGGTGTTTTGATCCCATTACCAGAACAATTCGGATGCGGGGCGGGAATCACATCAATCATCTATAACGGTGTTGCGGGACTACAGTTAATCAATGGAAAAGTGTTTGCTTCGTTCTCTCAAAATCAGATCGATACCGTCCGTTTTGGGATAGTATCCTGCAACAATGGGAAGTGCGATACTGGAAATGTTCAGTTGGTAGTGGGAGGTAATGCCTGTGTTCAGAAATTCAAAGCCTTTGATGATTTGATTGTGAAAAGTCCCATTGAACGGGAATTCAATATATGGATAACCAACAGGGTTGGAATGACGCACCTTCTGTACAACGACAGTTCTTGTGTCAACGATATCAATCTTTCATCCTTTCAGATAGTACAGGGTTTTACAAGGGGATCCTACACATTGAAAGAGCCAAATACGCAAGGGAGAGCCATCCGCTTTAAAGCAAATGCCGATTTTCTTCAAGGGATGACGGATTCACTCACCTACAAAATTTCAGGTTATTCGGGTGCAACCAGCACTGCAAAGGTTTTCATCAAAATTCAGTAACATATTCTCTAACCAGTTTTCTTAAATTCTATGCAAAAATTAGTCTCACGCTTCAAGGCACTCATTCTGGTACTTGCCCTGCCATTTGCCTTGTCGCAATCTGCCACTGCCCAGATGCTCTGCGGCCTCGACATTGTGTATCAGGTAAATCCTGGAACCAATGATGTTTACTTTGCTGTTGTACCTCAGGGAGATTCTGCCTGTTTTGGACCGGCAACAGCGTTCAACTGGTTTTTTGGTGACAATTCAACCGGCACCGGAAGATATCCTTCTCACACATACAATCAACCAGGAATGTATGGAGTTTGTGTGACAGCTGTTGATTTCAATGGCCTGACCATCACTGCTTGTGATACGGTTTTCGTCAATGATACCATTGTGAACAATTGTATTGGTGCAATCAGTTTTGTGATCAATCCAAATACAGGAACAAGTGGATCATATCATTTTTCCAACTCCTCCAATTTTTCAATTGCACAATGCGTTTCCAATAACAGCCAGTTTACCTGGTCATTCGGAGATGGTACAAGTGCACAAACCTTTGGTGCCGGAAGTACAAACCACACGTACACCAATCCTGGTACATATGTTGTGTGTTTGAAGTCAATTACAATGCAAGGACAGCCAATTGAAGTGTGCCAGTCACTCACCGTTTCAACCATCAGCACCAACTTTGGGTTGGGAGGTATGGTGTTTGCAGACGGAGCATGTTTGCAAAGTCAGGTACGTGTTGAACTGATTGGATTGAACAGCAATACGTATCAGGCACAGACACTTGATGGAACTGCCGACAGCTGTTTCTATGGGTTCACTGTACAAAGCATTCTGGGTGCTCCAACCGAATCCTTTATCATCCGGGCCACTCCACTTACCAACAACGATTACCTTTCTACTTATTTCGGAGATGCGATCTTCTGGTCAGATGCTACTGTTCTTCAGCCAACTCAAAGCCAGTGGAACCTTACCATCAACCTTGTTCCTGCTGCCAACATTGCTCCCGGTCTTGGTCTTTTGACAGGTACCATCAATGGAAACGGAACCACTGTAACTACTACATTCAACGGAAATCCAATTACGACGACGTTTGATGTAACAGCTTCCCGTGTCATCATTCTAAATGCACAAGGACAGCCGGTTGGTTTCGCATTCGCCAATGCAGACGGAACATTCAGCTTCCCGAATCTGCCAGAAGGTAACTACCAGATGCGTGTTGACAATCCAAAAGTGCCAAGTCAGGTTGTGCCATTTGCCATCACTGCCAGTTCTTCTTCGGTCAACGTAACAATGAATACAACCGGTAGCGGAATCACAACAGTCACTGCCAATTCAAAAACATTGAAAGGATCTGCACTCTCTGCTTTCCCGAATCCGGCTACAGAAACAATCAGTCTGTCAGGTGTTTCAGGTTCAGTTGAGATCCTGAATACAAAAGGTCAGGTTGTAATGAAGTCATCGGATGTGAAAAACATCAACATTTCAACCCTTTCATCAGGTCTTTACACCATCAAAGGTTTGAACGATCGTCAGGAAACAGTTACCACCCGTTTTGTGAAGAAATAAATTGAACACTTAGTAATACTAGGACCACTTGAGCAACGACACCGGATTCTGGTGTCGTTGCTTTTTGGCCCGACTGGTGCCGATGGCAGAGGCGAAATACACAGAGCAGGAAATGTTGATGGGTTGCCTGAAAGGCCGACCTGAGATGCAGACCGCCCTGTATAAAAAATTCGCCCGCACCATGTTCGGAATCTGCCTGCGGTACACACGTGATACGATGGAAGCTGAAGATGTACTTCAGCTGGGTTTTATGAAAGTGTTTACCAATCTCCACACGTACCAGGGCGGATCCCTGGAAGGCTGGATGAAACGGATTTTTGTTCGTGAGTCCATCGATCACTACCGGAAAACAAACCGGAGCGTGTTCGGTCACAGTCTGGAAGCTGAAGAAGATCATGCCGTCGATCTTCATGATATAGTCGGGCAAATGGCCGCCGAAGAAATTGTGGCCATGATCGGGACCTTACCCGAAGGATGCAGGATGGTCTTCAACCTTTTCGCCGTTGAAGGATACAACCATCAGGAAATCGGCGAAATGATGGGAATAAGCAACGGAACCAGCAAGGCTCAGTATTTCAGAGCCAAAGAACTGTTGCGGGAAAAAATTTACGCTCGGTCATAATGGAAAGAGAACAAGGTAGTTTACAGGAAAGACTCAGGGATTTTGGAAGGGAACCCAGACCTGAGATACTGGTGTCTTTGCAAAGCCAGCTGGCTGAGCGGAGAAGCAAAAAGAGACCCGCCTGGTGGTTGCTTGCCGCAGCCATCGTGTTTGTCAGTGGCGTATCCAACACATTTTTCAATGTCCTTGACCTGGAGCAAAATTCTCATCAGTCACTCAGTGAATCGACCCTACACAATGTTCCCAGGGCCGGTAAACCAGATGAACCGCTGAATTCCTCAGCAAACAACTCTCACACACATCATCAAACTGAAAACAACAATCTGAACCAGACCCAGGATCTGGCAGAATCAAACATAAAGAACGACCCTGCTCAAAAGGAGGAGGGCGAATCTCAGCCGTTAGAAAAGTCATCTTTCAAACGTAAAAATCAACTGCCTGAGCGATCCGGGCAAGTATTGGCGACCATTTCAACAAAAGAGGTCGATGCTCAGGACGGTTCGTCACATGAATCAGAAGGTGTAGAAACGGAAGAAACAATCAGCCATCCAGCCGCCAATCAGGCAAAAAGTACCAGACGGAAAACAGACTTTGGGAAGTCGTCTCTTCAAACAGCTGGCAGTATTGCTCTCCGGAATTCACAGAAAGGTAAAACTCCATCCGCTCCAGGTGAATCTAAACCCGCAATTTCGGATCAGGGCCAGATCAGTTACCCTTCCAGCAAATCCTCAGCAGAAGGAGAGTCAAGCCAATCCATTGCAGCCAAAGGGGTTCAGGATCAGAATATAAAGCCTACGGACAATGTACCTACTCTGTCGGAACCACCTGTCGTTTCTCCCAGTGAGCAAAAGACCAGTCCGACAACAGAAACCCACGCAAACGATTTGAACAGCCTGAAAAAGGACAGCATCGCAACGGCAGGTCCAAAAGATACTGTCCTTGTGGCTTCAGCTACTGATTCAACGAAAGTGCCTGTAATAAAGCGGCTTTCGTTTTCTTTATTGGCCGGCAGCCGGTATTCAGCAGTCCGGTACTATGCCATCAATCAGGAAAAATCGGAGTTCCGGAATCTGCTCACCAATGAAAATGGTGCCTTTCCTTCCCGTATGAGTTTTGAAGCCGGGACCCGGATCGATTACAAACTGGTCAATCAGTTCAGTTTGTTTGGTGATCTGGATTTGGGTTATGGACAGGAAGACCTCTATTTGCTTGCTTCTTCTGCGGTTACGGGTCAGTTTGACCGGATGGTTTCCGGGAATTCTCTGGTCCTGAATCCAAAATATCAGACCCAAAAAGAGCATATTTCAGCCCGGATCTGGTACAGTTCTGTTCTGGCAGGCTTTGGTGTTCAGATCACACCAGGCTTACCAGTTGTTCGGCTGGGAGCAGGAATGCAGTTTGTGCTTCTAAGTGATGTGACCCGTCAATTGGACGGCCTTACGTTGTCAAATGGCAAGATGAGTGGTCCTGCTGGTGTTGGATTCCTCCGGATCAGTGCTTCAAAAGAGATTCCTTTCGGAGCCAAAGGTAGTTTGGTTGTGGAACCGATGGTTCAGTATTTCCTCAATCCGGTATATCGAATGAAAGCAGGAACATCGATTCTGCCACTGCAGACGGGAATACAGATCGGATGGAAATGGTAACGGAATCAGTAATTTCTATTTTTTAGCAACAAGATTGAGCGAAAGATACTTGTCTACGCAAGCTGCAATTTCTTTTTCGGTCACAGGCCGAACCAGATAATCATTCGCCCCCGCCTGCATCATGGCTGCCAGTCCTTCATGCTTTTGTGGATTTCCAAATGCGATGATGGGAATTTCATTGAAGAAACCACTGGCTTTAAGGTATTGGACAAACTGAATCCCCGGCATAAGGCCCATTTCAACTTCTGCAAAAATGAGATCGGGAATATTTCCTTTTCCCAGCCAGAGCAATGCTTCGATGCCATTTCCCACAAAAACCGGGACCACCGGATTGCGGAATACCCAATCGCGTATGTCAGAAGCTGGTTTCGCCCCATTTTCAACAATCAGTACCTGTTTTTCCATGCTTCCAATTGATTCGTTTTTGTTTAGAACTTGCGCAAAAGTAAGTTTTATTAGAATAATGCAAAAAATATATTTAAAAAATTCTAATTCAATTGAAAGATTTGATTTTCAGTATATTTTGATATGAATTTTAAAATTGCATTTTTTCTTCCTGTTTCGGTTTAATTACTGCACTTTTGAAGTTTAGGACTTCTTTCGAATGAATACATCAATTACCAGACCGGCTATTAAAGATGAATGGCTGGACAGAGTGAGTTTTTTGTCCGATCAGAACGTGAGTTCAGGAAAAGGCGGACCGTTTGCGGCCATCGTGATTAAGGACGGAGAGATCATTGCGGAAGGCTGTAATGAGGTGTTGGAGAGTGGCGATCCGACTGCTCATGCGGAAGTGACCGTCATCCGGAAAGCATGCAAAGTGTTGGGTTCTTTCCAGTTGGAAGATTGCATTCTTATCACTTCCTGTGAGCCATGTCCGATGTGTCTGGGCGCTATTTACTGGGCCCGTCCCAATTTTGTCGTCTATGTCAACAGCAGGGAAGATGCCGCTGCTATTGGATTTGATGACCAGTTCATTTACGATGAGATCAATGTGGCTCCATCTGACAGAAAGATCCCCTGTGTGAAAATTGATTTCCCGAAAGCGAAAGATGCTTTTCGTCACTGGACCGAAAAAACCGACCGAACGAACTATTAATCTGATCCCGAATTTGAATCCGTTTCCTTCGAAACAATTTGCATTAAAGACCTGGTTCTTCATTGCCAGCTATTTCATTTTGTTTCTCCATCAGGCAAATGCCCAGATCGAGCTGAGTAACTTTACAGCCACGGGACGGGCGGGGATTTCTTCTACACTTGCCACCGATTACCAGGCACAGGGAGTAAATCCGGCGAATCTCGCACTGGACCCCAGCTACGACGGAATGCACCAGACCATTGGATTCGGCGAACTCGGTTTTTCAGTGTATTCAGATGCCTTAAGTAAGCTGAACCTGAGGTCGGCCCTCTTCAATCCCAGCAAGAATTTATCCTCGGCAGAAAAATCACAGGCAGCCCAGGATTTTGCCGGTAATGGTCTTACCGTCAATATGGATTTTCTGTACGCCGGATATGCCTGGCAACGGGTTGCAGGCGGTTCCGGATTTGCCTTTACCATGCGGGAACGTGCTCAATGGTATTCAAAATTCAATCCCCTTGCTGCAGAAATCATGTTCAAAGGTTTCAATGCCAGTAGCTATTTCGACTCATTGGTCACCAAGGTCAGGTATGATACCGCCACGCAAAAGGTGATTGTTGACACGGTTGGTGCCTTATCTTTAATCCCCAAAACCTTGTCTCAGATTTTGCAGGGAACCCGTATTTCGATGGCCTGGAACAGAGAATATGGTTTTTCATATGGTGTGAATGTGATCAACAACTATGACCTGAAACTCGATATTGGCGTAGGTTTGAAATACATCCAGGGAATTGGATATCTGGATATTCAGTCGGATGGTAAAACGCTGAAGGCATTTATTGCTTCTTCACCCTGGTTTGGAATTAAGTTTGGTAATAATGGCCAACTTCAGCAACCTTCAGATTCTGTCAATCTTGGATTTCTTCCCAACTCCGCTGGTATGGGTGTTGGTTTCGAATTTGGAGTAACCGCCATTATCAAGGACCATTTCCGTGTTTCCGCATCTTTAACCGATTTGGGCTCCATCAACTACCAAACAAATGTATACACGGCGACTGATGCCCCACTTACCAACATCAGAAACGGTGGATTTTCCAATTACAACTTCTTTAAAAATGCAGAACAGTTCGACGGCTTTCAGAAAGACCTGATCAAGTGGGAAGGACTCAAAAACA
>DAIOVD010000016.1:0-15798 GCA_036759185.1 Catalimonadaceae bacterium
TGAGAGGAGAAATGGCTTTCATCTTAATTGATTCTGCCTTTCCATCCTGATCCATTCCAAACTGAACATAGGAATCGGCATCAAAACTGCGGTCGTTCCACCGAACTATCCAGGTATTGGCTTTGTAAAACTGCAACTCACCTGTCAGTTTGGGAGACCGCTTACTGTCGAACCAGGGCTTTCCGTTTTTCTGGCTGATGACCACTTCGCCGAACCAATCGTCCCTGTAGGTTCCGGCAACCAGACTGAAATCCGGTTTCGACTTACTGTTCTTTTTCTGCGCTTCAATTTCTTTAGCGATTCCGTCCGTAATATCCTTTGCTTCTTTTTCACCTTTCTTCACCCGATCGGCCATTTGCTGAACCCGGTTCATGCCTTTTACTCCGAGGTAACTATCTTTTATTGTGTTGGTTATGGCTGTAAAAGCAGCCCCGGATTGCTGGTTGGTGAGGACGATGATGCCCAGTTTCAGTTCGGGCAACAAGGTGACCTGGGTAACTACACCAGCCAGGCCACCAGTGTGGGAAACCTGTTTGTACCCTTTGATATCACTCAGAAACCAACCAAGTCCATAGGCTGCGAAATGCGTGTTGTAGGGAGGTACCGTTCCGGTAGGAATGATGGTTTGAGGTGTCCACATCTCATTGTGCTGATCAGAACTGAACAGGGATTTCTTCAGGCTGTCACCATATCTGCCCTGATTCATTTGCATAATGGCCCAGCGGCACATATCCGGAAGGTTACTCACGATTCCACCTGCCGCATTGGCGGTTTCACTCCAGTCGATCACCAAAGGCTGTACTTTACCATTCACCGGTGCGTGCGGACTGATGAGGTTGCTGCGGTTTTTCAAACGACTCATAGAGGCAACGCTGGTGGTCATTCCGAGCGGTTTCATGATTCTTTGTTCGATGAAATCTTCCCAGCTCATTCCGGACGCCTTCACAATAACTTCACCCGCCACGATGTAGAGATTGTTGTCGTAGTCATATTGGGTGCGAAATCCGGAGACCGGTTTGAGATAACGAAGATTATGAATGATATCCTTGCGGGTGAAGTTGCTCGAATCGGGAAACATCATCAGGTCTCCGGCCCCAAGACCAAGGCCGCTGCGGTGAGTCAACAGATCGCGGATGGTAAATTCTTCGGTCACATAGGGATTGTACAATTTGAATTCAGGGATGAAGTCACGCACCTTATCGTCCCATTTCAGCTTTCCCTCATCCACCAGCATGGCAAGAGCAGCAGCGGTAAATGCCTTGCTGTTGCTGGCAATGCCAACCAGCGTGTTCTCATCCATCGGTTGGTTTGTTTTTAGCGAACGTAGTCCATACCCTTTGGAATGTACCACCTTCCCATCTTTCACCACGGCCACCGAAATGCCGGGTACGTCAAAGGTTTTGAGTGCGAGCTGTGTGAGTGAGTCGATCTGAGCAGAGGAAATGACCTGCGCCCGGATCGAAAGGGATGCCGTCAGAAAAACAGCGGCGAAAAGACATATTTTCATAAGTGTACCAATCGGAGGCCGAAGGTTACCAAATCCGGCGGGCAAATGAAAATTAGTTGGGATAAGATTTTAAAAACGGAAGGAGATCATCAATCGGTCATCAATCTGTGGAAACGAACCCTGCCATTCTTCCACCCCCTCTCTGATTTCATCCATTCCAATCTGTAATGACTGATGGTTGGATCTCCGGATGATATCCTTGAGACCTTTTTTGGTGAGCCGCTTGTTGCTGGGACCACCCAGCTGATCGAACATTCCGTCTGTAAACAAGTAAAACACATCTCCTGGCTGGATGTAAATTTCCTGACTCAATCCACGGTAATCGTACCGGTAATTCTGCCCCCGACTTCCTTCCTGGAAGGTCTCTATTTCCCCCTTTCTTAAAAGATTCAGGCTGATTCCGGAACTGATGAACTGGATTTTGTTTTGCTCAAAGTCAACTGAAAGCAGGGCCAGCTCCACAAAATCGGGGCTGTCAATTTCAGAATTGGAACCCAGAAGCCGGACAAGTGACCGGTTGAAAAGTCCCAGAATTTCCTCCACATTCCAATTGGACTCTTCTTTCACCGTTTCACGCAGCAATCCAACAGCAATGGTGGTCATAAATGCTCCGGGAACACCATGTCCGGTACAATCGCCGAGTGCAAACACATGTTTTTTCCCAAAATGCGTTAGCCAGAAAAAGTCACCACCAATGATATCTTTTGGTTTGTTGTACACCGCCACATGGGTAAACAACGTTTTCAATGCACTTTCGCCGGGAAGAATCGCCGACTTGATGCGGTTTGCATATGAAAGGCTGTCGGTAATGTTTTTGTGCTGGTACTGAATGAGTTGTTCTGCTTCCAGTCGTTCGGTGATGTCCCGTCCTATGGAAAGATAGCCTTCGATCTTCTTGCCGCCATCGCTTGTTAGAAGAGAAACCTGAAATCCGAGCCACCGCACCTGACCCGTCCTTGTTACCACCGGAAACTCGTGATACGTGCTGGTTACTCTGCTCTTGGATTGCAGGCGGTAGAACTCAATGACGGTTTCCTTCATATCCTCGCGAAGAAAATCGGTGTAGCTGCGTCCGATCAGATCTTTGTTCGGAATACCGAGAATGAATGAGGTCTGAGGGTTCGCATACACGATTCTACCATAGAAATCGGTCTGGTAAATAGCATCGGGAGCATTTTCCACCAGATTTTCGAAACGGGCTTCCAATGCTTCACTTTCAGTAATGTCCTGGCCCATGAGCACCATCATTTCTTCATTGATAGCCCGGCCGGCAAATTTAAACATCCGAAGATCACCTTTCTTTGATTTCAGGTGGACCTTGAGTTCCGTTTCTTTCTTTTCCTGAATACTGCGAAGCATGGTGAGAACGTCCTCATTCCGGCCTACGACCTCCGACCACCAGATCCGGCCCGCCACTTCCCAGGTAGAATAACCGAGGATTTCGTACAGATTTTCACTGGAGAACACGAGAGTACCATCGAATTTGAAACCCAGGACTAAAACAGGTCCCGAATTCACCACTTTGTTGGCAAAAACAAGCTTTTCTTCACCCGACTGTTTTGAAAGGTGTATGATGATCAGAATAATGGATAACCCGGTGGCTCCCATCTGAAACGGAACTGGACTGTACAGGGGCTGATCAAAATAGAAATTACAAAACAGAGCAAACGTATTCAGAAAGGCTCCATACGCGATGATTTGCCAGTATTTGTTGAACACAAGGAAGGCCAGCGTTGAAATGTACAGAAGTGCCACAATATGGAAAGGTGCCATATTGCTCTGGATGATCCCCCATGATGTATCTGCAATAAAAATAAGAAAGGAAAGAATAAGAGCCAGGCGAATATGCCGTTTGGCAGATGGTACAAGAAAGGAAAGGACAAAAAACCCGCCGACCAATCCTGTCACCAATGCGAGGTTGAATGCATTGAAATAGATAGAAGGTTCAAACCTAGATGATACGATCAGAGTAACCGGATAGAAAACTGTGAAAATGAGCAGGATAATCTGGCTGGTTTTTTCCGGCACATCGAGATCCTGTCGAAGATACCCCTGATCCGAAAAAGACCGCAGCAACAAACGGGCGGCAACCAGCACAAACAGCATCACAAGCACCACACCCGCCAGAAGTGCTGCGGTGGAAAGATACCAGGGTGCTTTGATTTCAAATGAAAAAGTCGAAGGCTGACTAAACGTGACACCGTCGTAACTGGTGCGAACTTTAAATGTGTGTCGCCCGGATTCCGGATTGATGAAAAAGGCTTCCTTTTCTGGTTTGAGAGGGCTCCATCCACGTTTGTCATCATCCAGTACAAAACTGTACCAGAGTTTATTCGGGTAAATCGGATTAATGGAATTGAAAGACAGTGAAATGCCAGAAGGATTGTCTTTAAGGACAACATCCTGCAAATCGGTGAGGTACCAGAAATTGTTCAGCCCCGGAATACTGTCGACCCAGTTTCCGTTTTTGAAACTTGCCCGGATGTGGGTGATCTGTGGTTTGGGAGGAAGCGGATCGAGTACTTTGCTTTTCACCGGCATGGCAAATAAGCCCTGAATGGTGCAGATGTATAATGTGTGTTCATGCAGATATGAGGCCCGCATATTGGCTTCGTATCCGTCGTATCCTTCTTCAGGACCAAAATTCCTGACTTCTTTCAACTCTCCGGCCGGACCCACCGTCACCCGGTCAAGACCCTGGTTGGTACCAATCCATAAATGACCCAGGGCGTCCCCATTCAGTGTGTACAAAAGATTGGAACTCAGTCCCTGTTCGATCCGGATTTTCTTCCATCCCCGTTTCGTCTTTGCCACCAGACCATCACTTGTAGCAAACCAAATATTCTGATATGAATCTCTGGTAGAAATGAAAAACAGGGACGCAATGCTGTCAGGTACCTGAACCTTTGAAATGCGGGAAGTCGAAACTTCCAGGTTCCAAAGTCCGGAATTACTGGGAATAAGGAACTGACCAGGTTTATCTTCCTGAAAACCATAAATAAATCGTGGATCCACATCCGGTGGCGTTACCCGGATCAGTTTTTCCTTTGCGTCCAGTTTCCAGATACCAAAGCCATACGTACCGATCAGTAGTTCACCGGATGGAAGACTTTTAAGCATGATGGTCTTCCCTGGTTCAGGCAAAAACGAAAGGACCTTGTAGTCGCTTTTCCGTAAAATAAACAATCCTTTATCTGTTCCGAGGTAATACCGCTCTTTCGAATCACAGATGGAAAAAATATTGACGTCCGGAAAAAGGACACGGATGCTCTCTTTGCCCAGAGCCGGGTTCCATTCTTTGATCAGAAGCCCGGATTCCTTTCCTCCAGCCATCAGTTTGCCTTCGAGCGATATGTGCACTGCCCGAAGATTTGTGTTCATGTACGGAGGAAAATTTTCAAACGAATACCCTGTATGGGCAGGTTTGATCACAAGTCCCGATCCCTGGGTTCCGATCCAGATGGCACCATTCCGGTCCTGCATCAGGCAATTGATACTGTGAAACAAATTGGACACCGACTGAGACAGATCAATCACCTCACCGGAAGATGACACAACCCTCCGTTTGGAGGTGGCGAACCACTTTACATTTTGTCCAAGTCCAAATACGACGCATCGGATTTCTTCGTTCGGCCGGAGTGAGCAATGCTGGATTTTGTCCCAGCCTGAGATGAAAGGCCAGCCATCGCGGAAATCTACCACAGCAGTGAAACCATCAGACGAAACCAGACCGGCAGATGTGTTGTTAATGGGATTGATCCCCACCACTTTGTGATCTTTGAGGTGTTCGTGAATCCGGAGTAAAAGGGAACGTGCACGGGATTTCACATCAATCACCCATAATCCTGAATCTTCTGAAGCCAGAATCCAGCGGTTGTTGAGTGTGCCGTGAGTGATAAAATCCTGAACCGTATGTGAAAAACTGAATACCGTTTTCGTTGCGACCTTATCCTTTGCAACCTGAAATACTATCTTATCGGCTATTCCGTACACATCTTTTCCAAGAACCGCGATTTTCTTGAGTTCATGGTATCCTTCGAGAACAGCAGGACTACGGGAGAAGTGCTTGTTATCGTAAATCTGAATCCCACCGTACGTTCCTCCCACTGCCAGTTTATGGTCCCAGGTTTCCTGTACATCGGCAATGAAATCTCCGCTAAGTCCGGATTTCGAATTGAGAATGCGACTATCCCCTGTGCCAAGCATTTCCACCATACCACCGCCCCGGGTGCCTACCCAAACAATTCCCCGGCTATCCTGAAAAATGGTTGAGATTTCTGATTGGGGTAGCCCTTGTTTCAGTGAATACTGACGAAACGACGGTACCTGTGCCCGGATACTGAAAACCGGAGCCAGGAAAATCCAGAATACGTAAAACCAGAGGGAAAAGAAGCCGTTTCTATTCATTTGAATCCGAAACCTTAGCAGTTTCGATACACATGTAATCCGGGTAAAAGTAGCCTCAATTTACAGGGATTAGAAAATCTAACCTCTCATCCGGGTGACACATTGCGTAAGAAATGGAACCAATCGCAGTCAATATTTCAGGAAATAGAGAAGACCAGAAGCGCCGTTCATCATTCGTCGGTATTTCAATTCCATTCCTCGCCCAAAACCCGACAGTTATGATCCTGTGAAAAGGTTGCCACAGTGTATGAAAAAACAGAGAATTTCCTAAAACCAGATACCCATTGAAGCAAGAAGTTCAGTACGGTAATCCGCTGGTTTCGAATAATACGAAAAGATCATCTCATCCTGCCTTGTGTACAATCCTCTGCTTTCCAACCGGATATGAGCATTTGGGTATGGACAGAATGAAGGCATAAAATTCAATCTCATTTTTTGTGCCCAATAACTCTGAGTAATTGTTTTCATCTGTTAAACAGACCGTTCCACTCAAGACATATGTACGCTTCTATTTTGGTGTATCCGGCAAATTTGGGAATTCCATTTCAAACTCCTGCCGCATCTTCTATCTTTGCCACCCCCGGATTTTCCGGAAACGGATGCCCGGTGGCAAAACCGAATCAAACTGAATTACTATGTCATTAAAAGTTAAAATCGATGCGGCCATCAAAACCGCAATGCTGGCTAAAGAACAAACCCGTTTGCTGGCACTTCGCAGCATCAAATCGCTCATTCTTCTCGAAGCCACCAAAGAAGGTGGAAACGGGGAACTGTCGGAAGATTCAGAAATGAAAATCCTCAATAAAGCCGCCAAACAAAGACGCGATTCACTTGAAATTTTCAAACAACAGGGAAGAGCCGATCTGGCCGAGAAGGAGCAGGCCGAACTTTCAGTGATCGAGGAATTTCTCCCCAAACAACTGAGTGCGGAAGAACTCGAAGCCAAAATCCGGGAATTTGTTGCCCAGGTGGGTGCTACTGGTCCGCAGGATATGGGCAAAGTGATGGGGGTGGCCACGAAAGGACTCGCTGGTCTGGCCGATGGAAAAGCAGTTTCAGAAACGGTAAAGAAAATCCTTGCTGGAGGCTGATTCCTTTTTCCTTCATCCGGTCGATATCGGATTGGCCCTCCTTTTATTGTGGGGGGCCTGGAAGGGTTATAAAACCGGTCTGGTTCTGGTTCTGATCAATACGTTGGCTTTGATTGCGGCAATTGTGATCGGATTCAAATTCCTGACCGAAGCCACGATTTTGCTGGACGGTCAGATTAAAGGAGGAAAGATGATCCTGCCGGTTCTGGCCTTTATTCTGTTGTTTGGCTGCACCTATTTTTCACTTCGGTGGTTTGCCGGATTTGCCAGCAACAGTCTGAAACAAACCTTACTGGGACCAGTCGATCAGGCAGCCGGTGCTGTACTGGGACTCTTTCGAATGGCTTTCATTGTGAGTTCTGTCCTTTTCAGCTTTGATCTTCTGGGCATCAAAATGAAACTGACCGGAAACCAGGAACTCATTCTTTTACCCGCCCTATTAAAATTCGGAGCCTTTAGCCTTAAAGGTCTGGCGCCCCTGCTTCCATTCCTGAAAAAGCTGCTTCCTGCCTGAATCTTTATTCCCGGAGGCGCTATTCAAACTCCACTTCAAAAAATGAATGTTGCTGAGTTTTGTGAATTGTCGGGGAAAATTTCATTTTGCGACTGAAATCAAAGTACCGGAATTCCAAAATCAGGATTGAAACGGAATTTCTTCATTTCAAACCAGGATGTACTGACTCAATCGTTTTCTTCCATATTGCAAACATCTACCTAAAGACTTTACATGAGTTTATTCAGAAAAAAATCATTAACGCAGATTCTTTCATTTGCACACGATCCTGAAAAAGGACTTAAACGAACACTGAACGCCTGGAACCTTGTGGCTTTGGGAATTGGTGCCATTATAGGTGCCGGTCTTTTTGTAAGGACAGCTGCTGCAGCGGGCCAGGCAGCGGGTCCTGCTGTCACCATTTCATTCATTATCGCGGCGGTTGGTTGTGCCTTTGCCGGACTTTGCTACGCAGAATTTGCCGCCATGATCCCCATCTCAGGAAGTGCCTATGCTTACAGTTATCTCACAATGGGCGAACTGGTTGCCTGGATCATTGGCTGGGCTTTGATTATGGAATATGCCCTGGGGGCCGCAACAGTGAGTATCGCATGGAGTGAATATCTCAACAAATTGCTGGGAGGGGGAATACCCTATGAATGGTGCCATTCTCCATTTGAAAGTTATACAGATTCTGCAGGCATGCTGCATAAAGGATTAGTAAATGCTCCGGCCCTTGTTATTCTCTTATTGCTGACATTGTTGCTCATTCGCGGCACGCAGGAATCAGCCTTCGTAAACGCCATTATCGTGTTTATCAAAGTGGCTATTGTAATACTTTTTATTGCTTTAGGCTGGCAGTATATCCTCCCTGCAAACCATACACCTTATCTTATTCCGGAAGGAACCGCTCCTGTCCTGGATAACGCAGGCCAGGTGATTGCCGACTACAGTGGTTATTTTAAACATGGCTGGGGTGGAGTTCTGGGTGGCGCAGCCATCGTTTTCTTTGCCTTCATCGGATTTGATGCTGTGAGTACTGCTGCCCAGGAGGCAAAAAATCCAAGCCGGGATATGCCGATTGGTATTCTGGGATCTCTGGTGGTTTGTACCATTTTATACATTCTGTTTGGTCACGTTTTAACAGGTGTAGCCAACTGGAAAGAATTTGTTGATCCGGAAAAAGGCAGAGAGGCAAGCGTTGCGTATGCCATTTCAACCTATATGTTGAAATATTCCTGGCTCGCTACTGCGGTAACAGTTGCCATTCTGGCTGGTTTCAGTTCTGTAATTCTGGTTATGCTGATGGGCCAAAGCCGGATTTTTTACTCAATGAGCAACGATGGTTTGATTCCAAAAGCCTTTGGAGAACTTCATCCAAAATACAGTACACCCTACAAAGCCAATTGGATTCTGTTCATTTTTGTTGGCTTGTTTGCTGCATTCGTTCCAGGAAATGTGGCGGGAGATCTCACCAGTTTTGGGACTCTGTTTGCCTTTGTTCTGGTCAGCATTGGAATCCTGATTCTTCGGATAAAATCACCTGAAATTAAAAGACCTTTCCGGGCTCCATTTTCACCCGTTGTTCCGATTCTGGGTGCCATTGTCTGTCTTGGAATGATTGTCGCTCTTGATATGCAGACCCTGAAAGTAGCATTTGGATGGATGATTTTAGGAATCGCTGTTTACTTCCTTTATGGTCGGAAAAACAGCAAACTACACCCAAAGAATATGAAATCAGATGCATAACAAAACCTACAAAGGCACCGATTTTGAAGTCCTCTGGCAACCGGATGTATGTATTCATTCGACTATTTGCTGGAAAAATCTGAAACCAGTTTTTGATCCGTTCCGAAGGCCATGGATCGTGCTGGAAAACGGGGAAAGGGAGGCGATCAAAAATCAGGTGCATGCCTGTCCATCCGGTGCCTTGAAATGGATAGAAACAGCAGCTGAATCAAAAACGGAAGACTCAAAACCGGACCTGATTCACATTGAACAAACGCCGAACGGACCACTCGTGATCAAAGGCGATTTCATGCTCGTTCATCCGGACGGAAAAAGAGAAGTCAAAGAAAAAACAACCGCCTTATGCCGGTGCGGTGCTTCATCCCGGAAACCATTCTGCGATGGAAGTCATGCCCGAACCGGTTTTGAGGGTTAACTTTAGCAGAAAATGGAAATCATAGCAGAAATCAACGCTCATCTGGGCAATGCCGATTTTTTAATGTCGTTGAAAAACGATACACACCTTTGGCAAGCCGATGAACCATTGGAGATTGGCGGAACCAATCAGGCACCCAATCCCTATGAACTTTTTCTTTCGTCCCTTTCTGCCTGCAGTGCCATCACCATGCGGATGTATGCCAACCGGAAAGAATGGCCATTGGAAGGCGTGGATGTCAATTGCCACCTGGTGAAAGATGACCCGGCTTCTCCTTACCGGATTGTCCGCAAAATCCACTTGTCAGGCCCGTTGAGTGATGAGCAGAAAACCAGACTGATTCAGATTGCGGATTTATGCCCGGTCCACAAAATGGTGAGCGGAGGGACAAACATCCAGACAGCAGCCGTTTAAAGGTCGGTATCGGGTTTTCTACAAACTCTCCAGAAATTTCTGCAACGATTTCCGACTTGCTTCGGTAAGCCGGGTGTAAGAAGTCCGGGCTTTTTCAGCCTCGCCTCCATGCCACAAAATGGCCTCCTCAAAACTGCGGGCTCGTCCGTCGTGCAACAGTTGGCCATGACCGGAAACCTTTTTCGATAAGCCGATTCCCCACAAAGGAGGCGTCCGCCATTCGCTGCCTTCAGCCTTGTATTCCGGCCTTCCATCGGAAAGGTCCGGACCCATATCGTGCAGCAGAAAATCGGAATACGGACGGATCGTCTGACCCGAAACCGGCTTAAACCGGGAATCGACTATGGTTTTCTGCACATCCACGTGGCATTTCACACAACCAATTCCGTTGAATAATGCCTGCCCTTTCACCACATCCGGGTCATCCACATTGCGACGGGCGGGCACACAAAGCGACTGCATGTAAAAGGTGAGCGCCTGAATCACCGAATCGGGCACATCCGGACCTGGTCCAACATAGGCTGAACGGTACTGCTCCTGATCAGCTCCGATTTTCTGAGGAAAAATGGATGAAGTTACCCCAATGTCCTCGAGCAATGCTCTGGCCACCTGACTTTTCACATTGACAACTGAAGCTTTCCAGCCAATCTTTCCAAAAACGTGGTTGTTTCCGGTGAGAAAATCGTAGACATAATTGGCCTTACCTGAAATTCCGTCCTTGTTCAAATCGGTTGGATCCGCATTTTTCAGGATGTTTTCTTCGGGTATGGCATCAATGAGTCCCATTCCATAATTGGGCCGGGAAAGTCGTGGTGACAAAAGAACGCCTTCAGGAAACGGACGATATGCATTCTGAACCGTGAATACCGGATACCGAAGTTTTGTTGTTGTGCCGTCCGGATATGAAAAATCCCTGTCCTGCCATTCTACGCGAATGCGGGCTTCCGGATTTTCTCCAAACACTGCCCGGTCCTGAATCTGGTGACCAAAACCCGGAACCGGCAAGGGTGCGCCATGCTCATCTTTTCCCGGCATACTGATTTTGAAGAAAACCGATTCATAGTGATCTCCAAAATCCGGCATACGACCTCGTCCTTCCCTATTGTGGCATCCGGCACAGGACGTTTGGTTGTATAAAGGCCCCAATCCAGAGAAAACCGGTGCGGGCCCCTGCACAAACTGAGTTTCAAACATTTTATCGCCAAAGGCAAAAACCTGTTCGTCTCTTGGACTCAAACCGGATACAGGCTGACCGTAGGCTGAGACTCCGGCATCAAATGTTGTGGCCAGAAGTCCGCCGCTCATTCGTTCATCCAGTTGTGAAACCGTAATTTCTTCCGGTTCATGGCAACTGGTAGCGATCAGACCCAAAATCAGAATGGCTGATAAAAGTCGGGAGGAAAAAATCGGTTTTCTCATTCAGGGAATTACCTAATCCTGTACTTTCAGTTGGATAAGGGCGACCAACTCTTCATCCATAATTTCCTTGAGCTCTGCCAGCTGAGTTTGCACCGACTGAACTTTACCCGGCTCCAGGTGGATGGAGCGACCAAAAGGATGAGTGAAGCCGTTGAGTGACACCAGAATCTGATCGAACTTCTGGTTGATACGGAGGTCCAGATCTTTATTGTATTTTGAAACGAAATGATGAAGCGATGGGACATTTGTACCGTAGATCGTGCCATTGTAGGTATTCCGGGCGCCTTCAATGTTGTGGGTAAAGTCGGTCCATGAGTTTTGTGAAAAAGGCGATTCCTCCAGTAAAGAATCTTTTGTGACAAATGGCTCTTCAATTTTACCAGCACCGACTTCATCAATGATCCCGGAAATGGCAGTGGCGATTTCCAGGATTCCGTCCTGACGTTTGGCGTAAACTGTGCTTCCTGCACCTGCTTTGCTGATTTCAGAGCCATAATTCGTTCCGTCTGTTTTCCATGCATCTTCCATCAAGGACGTTTTGGAAGTGAGATGGACAGCCAATGCGGTGAGATATTCAAGGTCCCGGGCAGACAATTCCGATGCTTTCCGTGAACGGGCAGGTCCGAATAGCAGATATTCAATCGGATGAAAACCTTTGAGGCCATCGCCAAGCGTTTCCATAAACGAAGGAGTAAAACTGGCAGCGGAAGAAAGGACGGAATCAATTTCAACCTGATTGACAGGCCAGGTATCGATGGCCGGATCTAAGCCTTCCGTGGCCACCGGACCAAACAGCATGCATTCGGACAATTCCCAGGCTTCCCTCACATTGATCCATTGATTTTGTGCTGCCTGCAGGTTGGCGTCTGTTGGATTGGAGGCCAGGGTTCCGCAAAGCGATTGCAGGATTTCGGCTTCATCGTGCAATTTCTGATAAACTGGAAGTGCAGTGGAAGTGCCGAATGAGGAAAGAAGAGATTGAACCGGATCGGAAGTGGTTGGCTCCGGACTGTTATCTTTTGTGCAGGAAAGCGTTAGAAAACAAAGGAAGCAAAAAGAAAGTGTTAAATTTAAATTATTCATTATGAGTACGTTAAGAGTAAAGATTCATTTTCAATGCGGGTAGCTAACGATTTGAGCTTTGTGGAAGCCGGACCAGTTTTCACATTGCCCATCCAATCGAATACCGAACCATGGTAGGTGCAGTTGATCTGATTTTTCCCCACCTGCAGATCCCAGTCCTGGTGCGTGCACTTAAGCAGTAAGGCTGTGAAGGAAGTGGGTCCCATTTTGCGAACCAGAATATCGTAGCCGACACCAGGAGCCCGTACAATCCGGACTTCTTCCAATGCAAACTCAGAAAGAGGAATGGAAATGGTGCCGTCTGTTACCTTGGTTTTAAAGACTTTATACGACGAGCAGCTTTCCGCCAGTCCAGCCAGTACGCCAAGCCCGATCAGGCTGCAGGAAGTTTTAATGAAATCCTTTCTGCCGATTCGTTTTTTCTCCATCAGAAACTATAGGCCATGCCCAGTTTAAAGAATGACCGGTTTTGATAAAATGGCAATTGGTATGGTGGTGGATTGATGATCAGTGACTGATTAAACGATCCATTTATTATGTATTGATAATCAGCTTTGATCACAACACCCCGCACCGGCAGATAGCTGAGTCCGGCAAAGAAATGTTGCTGGGTGAAATAGGGATTTTCGATACCGGTTTCAGGCATCTTCCCATTCATATTGATGAATTCGTACCGTCCGAATGCATGCAGTTGCTTTTCTCCGTTGTATTTTTTGTTCAGAAAATCATAACCGATTTCTCCTAATGCGCCACTGATTCTTCCAGGACAATTATTGGCAAAAGCGGCATTGATTCGGTCTGCATCCGGAATGGAAATCTGTGTAATCTGGGCTTTGCCGAACCAGCCCTTGTTGCGGTATTGGACGTTTACATCTCCCACATAAACAGGGGTGCCCATAAAACCGGTTGACAACCCTGCATAGGAAGAAATTTTATCGTCAGCACCATTGCTGCCACCTGCATAACCGGAAGCCTGAAACCGGAAAGGTCCTGCATAATAAAGCAACGATCCGACAATGGCTTTATTCCGGGCACTGGCTTTGAAACCTTCCTGCCTGCCACCGGCGATGCCATTGTCTAATGTAAATCCGCTCGCCTGTAACCCATTGAAAATTCCGATGCTGTAATTCAAACCAGGAATCTGTGGGAAGGTTCCGTACAAGGAAACACCCAGCTCTCTCCAGGTTGAAGGGATCACCATGGTTTCCAGAACCGGCCTTTCATTTCCATAAAACGTATTGGGGAGATGGTTTTCATTCATCACGCCCATCCTTGGGGTGAACAATCCGGCATTGATGTACATGCCCGGAACCAGATCAAACTTAACAAAGCACTGCTCCATACTGATCTCTCCTTTGCTGCCTCCACTCACCACGGCATCTTCCATTTCCATTTCAGAAAAAAAAGTAATGTGGTTGTTGAAACGATGACCGATGAACAAAATGGTTCTCCGAAGTCTTGCCGTGGCCAGCTTATTCCGGAAGTCCTGCTCATAATAGGCTTCTCCGTAGCCTGAGATGGCAGTTGCCCTGTTTCCTTTCACATTCAAACCAGCCGATATGGAATCTTCGTGGGTCAGGATCTGAGCGAAGGAATTGGATGCGATCATCAACAGAAGTATAAGAAGGAATCGACCCTTCTTATTTAGACTCATTCTAAACATGCGGCAAATGTATAGCCTGATGCGGGTCCAACAAATAAAAAAAACAGGAAATTTCCTGATCGATGTCAGGAAAAGCAGATTGACTTACCTGCCATCCATCCTCAACGGGCTGTCCAGACCTTGATTGCCAGCCACAACCAGGCCGCTAAAAAACTGATTCCACCCAGTGGAGTAATGGCCCCAAGCCAACGTATTCCGGTGGCGCACAGGATAAAAAGAGAGCCGGAAAAAACAAAGATTCCCCCCAGAAACAATAAGCCAACCCATCCGAAATCACTCTTTGGAAACAACTGGCCCAGTATTCCGGTAGCGACCAGTGCCAGAGAATGATACATCTGATATTGCACTGCGGTCTCATACGTGGCCAGTCGCTGATTGGAAATCAAAAAATCCTTCAGTGCGTGAGCACCAAATGCACCCAGGGCAACTGATAGAAATCCCAGAACGGAACCAGACACGAGAATGATTTTTGGTGAAAGCATAAATTTGCAGATGGAGAGATTGTTTTAATTTGCCACAAAATTAGGGAATGGCATCACAGAAACTTGGATTACATCAAACGCTTTCGCAAAAGCTGTCGCCCCAACAGATCCAATTCATAAAGCTGTTGCAAATCCCTACGACCGAACTTTCGTCCCGTGTGGAAGAAGAGCTGGAAATCAATCCGGCATTGGAGGAAGGGAGAGAAGACCCGATTCAGGACAACGATTCGTCTGATCCGGATGAAAAACCGTTTGATGATCCCGATGAAGTGCCTGAAGGCGAGGGTATCGACGACAAAATCAACATTGAAGATTATCTGAGGGATTCGGACCAGGCAGGTTACAAACTGCAGGGCGACGGACCGTCCGCTGACGACGAAGACCGCGATGTGCCGGTTGTGAGTGGAACTACGATTAATGACCTGCTCATTCAACAACTCAGCTTTCTTCCACTCACAGAAAAGAAAATGGCCATTGGCATGCAGCTGATTGGTTCGATTGACAACGACGGCTACATTCGCCGGGATCTGTTTTCCATCGCCAATGACCTTGCTTTTTCACAGAACATCGACACCACAGAAGAAGAGCTGGAAGACATTCTGGATATGATCCAGCAGTTTGATCCTCCCGGAATTGCAGCCCGGAATCTTCAGGAATGCCTCATACTTCAACTCGATCGTAAACGAGGAAATTATGAAGTTGCCTCACTGGCCATTCAGATTGTCGAAGATCATTTCGAGGATTTCACCAAAAAGCACTACGAAAAAATAGAAAAGCGTCTGAGCGTGGAAGACCACGATCTGATGAAAGACGCCATTTCGATGATCACTCACCTCAATCCCAAACCAGGTGAAGTGTCGGAAGGAACAGGAGGCGGAAGTCAGTTCATCACCCCTGATTTTATTCTGGTAAACAATTCCGGGAAACTGGAACTGTCACTCAACGGACAGAACGCCCCTGAACTGAAAGTGAACCGTACCTACCGGAATATGCTGGAGCATCTGGCCAAAACGACCAACAAAACCAAACAGGAAAAAGAGGCACTGGGCTTTATCAAACAAAAACTTGATTCGGC
>DAIOVD010000016.1:15898-25328 GCA_036759185.1 Catalimonadaceae bacterium
GGGTATCAGATCGCCCGGCGAACCGTGGCCAAGTACAGAGAACAACTAAACATTCCGGTTGCCCGGCTTCGAAAAGAAATTTGAATTCCTACAGCAATATCTTCCGCCAGTTATTGACAGCCCGTAAAGTAACTTCTCTGGCTGGTGAAACGATGTGGCTGGGCTCAGCGTGGATCATTTCCATTGTGTTTCATCCACTTCTGATGCCTACTTACCTCAATGCCATCATTTTTAAATACTGCACTGATCTACTGCCTCTGACCCGTGAAGCAAAGGTACAGATGCTGATTTTCGTATTTGTTTCCACTTATCTGGTGCCTTCTCTGGCCACTGGTATACTTTGGGCCACCGGAGCGATCAGTAGTCTGAGTCTGGAAAAAAGATCCGAAAGACTCATTCCCCTTCTGGTGACAGCGGTAATTTATACCGGTGTCAGTTATGTTTTCCTGGACTATCTGTCGATGGCTCGTTTACTGGGATTGTTTATGGGAACCGTAGCCCTGAGTGTGATCATCACCGCTTTTATCACGCACTTCTGGAAAATCAGCAGCCACATGGTTGGCGTTGGTGGGTTGGTTGGATTTGTTTTTGCAGTTGTCTACCAGACGCATAATTTCAGCCTGGAATATCCTCTCATTGGCTCCATTGCTGTAGCCGGAGCGGTCGGAAGCAGCCGGCTTTACCTCAAAGCCCATTCACCAAAACAAATTGTTGCAGGATTTTTGCTTGGAATAGTGCTAAGCTGGTCGGCAGTGACTTTTTTTGTGTGACCAAAACATATGGCAAAAATTACAGAACACATTCAGAATGCGAAGGGAGAAACCCTCTTTTCATTTGAAATTTTACCTCCACTCAAAGGCGAAAGCATCGATCTCCTGTTTGATGCGATTTCACCATTAATGGAATTCAAGCCACCCTTTATTGACGTAACCTACCACAGGGAAGAATATATTTACAAACACAGGGAAGGTGGTCTGCTCGAAAAAAGGGTAACCCGCAAACGTCCGGGAACAGTTGGAATCTGTGCCGCCATTATGAACCGCTTTCATGTGGATGCTGTTCCTCACCTTATTTGCGGTGGATTTACCAAAGAAGAAACTGAAAATGCCCTGATCGATCTCGACTTTCTGGGAATTGACAATGTGCTGGCCTTGCGTGGGGATCATATTAAGTCTGAGGGATTTTTTATGCCGGAACCAAACGGACATGGATATGCTTCGGACCTAGTGATTCAGATCAAGCAGATGAATGAAGGAAAGTATCTGGATGACGAGTTGAAAACCACCACTCCTACGGATTTTTGTATTGGTGTAGCCGGTTATCCGGAAAAGCATTTTGAAGCGGCCAATATGGAGACCGAACTCAAATACACAAAGTTAAAGTGCGATCTGGGCGGTGAATACATTGTAACCCAGATGTTTTTCGACAATAAAGCGTATTTTGATTATGTGGAAAAGTGTCGGGCAAAAGGAATTACAGCTCCTATTATTCCGGGTCTGAAGCCCATCACTACAAAAAAACAGCTGACGGTTCTTCCAAGGATTTTTGCACTGGACATACCGCACGATCTGGCGAAAGAAGTAGAAGCCGCTAAAGACGACAAGGCAGCCAAGCAAATCGGTATTGAATGGTGCACAGCCCAATCGAAAGAATTAATGGCAGCCGGCGTTCCCGTCCTTCATTACTACAGCATGGGTAAAAGCGATGCGGTGAAGCAGATTGCGAAGCAGTTGTTTTAGGAGAAATTCTCTTTGAAATTCTGGCTAATCCTCCAGAAGAATCTGGCCTACCAGACTATCAGAAGAGAAAGTACTTCTTTGAATGTACCCATTTTTTGACAGGGTGTTTTTCCTGATCAGAACATTATCCAGGTATAACTTATAGCCATCACTTTCCTTTACATCAAACGTAAATGTCCTTGTATACGAGACAGCAAGGGTATCTATCCTGGATCCGGAGTGAAAAAAGAAACAGGTAGAATCGGAAGCAGAGTTCATTGGCAATCGATAGGGTTTTCCAAGCGGAACGGGTCTGTTTCCTCTTTCTGCTTCAATTCTGTTGAAGTGAAAAGTATCGATTTCAACTTCGAAACTCAGCAGCAACTGACCTTCTTTCGTTATGGGATATTTTTCGGGCTGAAAACAGGCCGTAATCACCATAGATGAAATCAGAATGAATATAAATCGGATCATCGTGTTCTGAGGTTATAAAAAAGCTGAATAATGATATCCGGGTAAAGTGGAAAATTTCTGTGGTACCCAACCCCAGGAGTATACCAGGAAGGGTGCGACTTTGTATTTTCTGGAATTGGTTTCAGGAAAATAGTTCCGTTCAGGAGGATTGAACATTCCAGCTGTCTGAATATCGAGTATGAGAAGACAACACTTGTCTGTAGTGCTATCCGGTTCTCTCTGCGATCACTTGTTTCAACTACATCAGGGAAGAAGTTTCCGGGAATAACAAACTTTGCTTTATAGTGTCCGGCTGAAAACAACAACCCTGCTCCCAGAAAAACGCGGAACCGATCTTGTTCACCTATCAAAGATTCAGCACCACCTTTGATAAAAATACCATTGGTTTCAAGTGATGTGTTGGTAAAAAGTTTTGCGTTGGAACTCTTTCCAATACCAATCCCGAAGTACGGATGAAGCGGCAATTCAAAACTTGGCTTGACCAAAATCTCCAGATGATATCCCGTTCGACCTGGCTGATACCGGTTCATAGAAACATTCTTAAACACATCGAAACCGATCAGACATTGACGTCGGGTAGAATCAGAAGTTGCTGCTACTGACGTCTTGTGAAAAAATAAAAATAAAAGGAGTAACCAGACAGGGAAGAATCTAAAACACATCGTATCAATCTTAATGTCCGTTGTGAAAATTGGAAAAGAACGAAGCCGTCACAAACAAATCAGAGGTAAGTCTACCAGTTTTTGATATTTCTACCAAATAGATCCATACTATTTAGAACCGGAATCCCAGTTGTGTAAAAGGAAAGTCAGACTCCATTCATATTGAACCGCTGATAAAAGGAAGGTTTCTATCTTTACAAATGCCAAACAATTTTGCAGATTGCCTGCTCATCATCAAACAACTGCCAATATGAATCTCATGCTTCCACCGGATAGTTTTCAGGGAAAAACCATTCTCATCACCGGTGGCGGATCGGGGTTGGGACTTTCTATGGCTGAAGGTCTGCTGCGGCTTGGAGCACAGGTGGCATTGATGAGCCGCAACGAGGAGAAACTCCAAAAGGCATCTGAAAAACTGGTGACTGAAACCGAAGGAAAAGTCATTACATTCTCTGCCGATGTTCGGGATGCTGCTAAAGTGGAAGAAGGCATTCATTTTATCATAGAAAAAGCAGGTGGACTTCACGGTGTCGTGAACAACGCTGCCGGCAATTTCATTTCTCCCACCGAGCGACTTTCGGCCAATGCCTTTTCATCGGTGATCGACATTGTCCTGAAAGGAACCGTTCATACCACCATGGCGGCTGGTAAATACTGGATGGAACAAAAGCAACCCGGGACATTTGTGAACATCGTGACAACCTATGCCAGCACGGGTTCGGGTTATGTGGTTCCATCTGCCACAGCGAAAGCTGGTGTCATTGCACTTACCCGATCGTTAGCCGTCGAATGGGCCAAATATGGAATCCGGACAAACGCCATTGCGCCGGGACCATTTCCTACGGAAGGGGCCTGGTCACGATTGTTTCCGAAGGAAGCTCTTCCACCGGACCTGGCTGAAAAGATGGATCCAGTATCCAAAATTCCTCTTAACCGGGTAGGCCGTCATGAAGAACTGGTTAATCTGGTTGCCTTCCTTTTATCTGGTTACTCGGGGTTTATCAATGGGGAAGTTGTGACCATCGATGGAGGCGAATGGCTTCAGGGTGCCGGAGAATTCAATTGGCTTAATGCCGTTCCTTCTAAAATGTGGGATGTGATTGAAGCAGCCACAAGAAAAGGGAAATAGCTTTGGTCCACGGGTTGCCGTTTTTTGCTCGCAGTTGATGTAAAACAAAAAACCCCGCTTTTGGCGGGGTCTTCTAATTTTGTTTCGTTTGCTTTGATTATGCTTCAGCAGCTTCGTCATCTGCAGCAGGAGCTTCCTCTTCAGCAGCAGCTTCCGCAACCGGAGCAGCAGCAGGAGCTTCAGCACCGATACGGGTACGTCCTGTTTTGGCAGGAGCCGGAGCAAGAGCTTCGGCAATGGTAGCAGGAGCAGCAGCACCGCCATCATTGTTCATATCTTCGTTTGCTTTGGCATCAGCACCTTCTTTTTCTTTCTCCTCATCACGCTCACGCTTACGCTCCATCAAACCTTCTTCAATTGCCTGCCCAATGATTTGGGTAACAACTGCGATTGATTTGAACGCATCGTCATTTGCTGGAATCGGGAAATCAGCAGAATCCGGATCGGAGTTGGTATCCACCATAGCGAAAACCGGAATTCCCAGACGTTTGGCTTCTTTTACTGCGATGTGCTCTTTACCCACATCAACAATAAACAAGGCTGATGGAAGACGGGTAAGGTCAGCAATACCGCCCAATACACGCTCCATTTTCTCTTTATCACGGCTGAGCATCAATTTTTCTTTCTTATTAAGAGAAAGAGTTTCGTCTTTAATCTGACGATCGATGCCCTGCATTTTCTTGAGTGACTTACGAACTGTTGTAAAGTTGGTGAGCATTCCTCCCAACCAACGCTCGGTTACGTATGGCATTTTCAAACGGCGGGCTTCATCAGCCACCATTTCCTTCGCCTGCTTCTTGGTGGCAACGAACATGATTTTCTTGCCGGATTTGGCAATACTCTTCATCGCATTCGCAGCATTCTCAAGCGCACCTACGGTTTTGTTCAAATCGATGATGTGAATTCCATTGCGCTCCATGAAGATATAGGAGGCCATTTTCGGATTCCACTTGCGGGTAAGGTGGCCAAAATGAACACCTGCATCCAGCAATACTTTGTAGTCTACTTTTACTGACATAAATGTAAAATCTTGAAGGTGAATGATTAACGTTTGGAGAACTGGAAGCTTCTACGGGCTTTCTTACGACCGAATTTCTTACGTTCCACCATACGGGAGTCCCTTGTAAGGTATCCCTCTTTCTTAATTACAGAACGGTTTTCAGGGCTTGACTCAACCAATGAACGGGCAATACCCATTCGTACGGCCTGCGCCTGACCTGACACACCACCTCCTTTTACATTTACGAAAAAGTCAAATTTACCCATTTCGCTTACCAGCTCAATTGGCTGATTCACGATGATCTGAAGTACATCAGATGGGAAATATACTTTGAAGTCTTTGTTGTTCACGGTAATGTTGCCACTACCTGGACGAAGATAAACCCGGGCAACAGCCGTCTTTCTTCTTCCAATGTTATTGATTTGTTGCATGTTCCTTATTTAGTTTTAATCTCAATTAATTTGGGAGACTGTGCCGCATGTGGATGCTCTGAACCTGCATAAACAAACAGGTGAGTAAACAGACGACGACCTAAACGATTCTTGGGAAGCATGCCCTTAACCGCCATTTCCAAAATTTTGGCCGGATTTTTGGCCATCAGTTCAGAAGGGGTTTTGAATCTCTGACCACCTGGATAACCGGTGTGAGAAACGTATACACGATCTGTCATTTTTTTACCGGTAAGACGAATCTTTTCCGCGTTAATGATGATCACATTGTCACCGCCATCTACATGCGGTGAATAGGTTGGCTTGTGTTTGCCTCTGATGATCATAGCCACTTGACTGGCCAGCCGACCCAACACCAGAGCTTCTGCGTCAACAATAACCCACTCTTTCTCAGTCTCTTGATGACCAAGGTGAGGAGTTTTGAAGCTTGTAATACTCACGTTTGTACTATTTAAGTTTTAAAAAAGGACTGCAAAAGTAGGAAAAAAGTTCATCCGGAAAACACCTGGCCGAAAAAAAGCTGGAATTTCTGCCTGAATTTCAATTGAATGACGACAGGATACCAACTTTGTTCACTGCAAAATCCAGATTCTGTCTGCAAAAAAACAGTTCGGGTTTTATGAATTTCCCACCGAAACTGCTTCTCTTCAGACGGTACCGGATTCTTTCAGAAAGGGCTGGCGCTTCCAGTACGTCAGACTTCGCCATAACCATTCAAACGGACCAAACCGGAAAAACTGAAGCCATATGGCACTGAAGACAATCTGAAAAATCCAGACCGCTGCCACCACTTCATACAACTGGTATCGCTCCAGCTTGCCAAACAGGGCCAGTCCGTACCCATAAAAAATGAAGGTACAGATGAGCGATTGCATCAGATAATTGGTAAACGCCATCTGCCCGACATTAGACAATAATTTCAGGATGAATCCAGCAATGCGTAATTTATAAAGGACCAGAATGAAACTGACGTGACCCATTGCCATGAGAAGCCTCTTCAGGTGATACGGACTTACTTTGAATTCCTGCCAGGTGAGACTTGGATCGAAATGATGATGGATGGCGGTACTTCCGATCCAATAACTGAGTGGAAGTCCCATTCCATAGGCAAACAAAGCAACGGCAGCATACTCCTGAAGGCTCCGCTGGCCAGAGAGAAAGCCCGTTTTAAACAAAGCCATTCCAATCAGAAAAAAGGCCAGGGCATCAAAAAATAGCTCCGTGTAAAAGTCCTTGGTTTCGATGTATTTATTGATGTTGGAAAGATCTGATTGAATGTCAAAATATCCCTTCTGCATGTCTTTGTTTGCTTCGGCAATCTTTGTTTTGAAATGCGCCCGGCTGTGATTATCCTGAAATGAAACCCATTCTTCCTTCTCCGCCTTTTGGCTTTCCGTCAGTTTCTTATGCTGTTTTTCAGCCATCATTGCCCTTTCACCTTTCTCCCGGATTTTACCCGGCTTCCGGATCTTACTGGTTGCCTGAATGGTGGCAAACAACATAAATGCAGCACCAAACAATGCCAGTTTCGCAGCGCTTAGTTTACGGAAAGGAAAAAGGAAAAGGCCCGTTATGGCATAGGTGTAGAGAATGTCACCAGGCCACAGGAAAATATATGCATTGATGAGTCCGAAGATGAGCAGCCAGATCAACCTGCGGTAGTAAATATCGGCGGGTGTAATTCCTTCCACTGGCTTTTTCTCCATCCTATCGAGAAGCAGAATGGCACCCGCCCCAAACAGCATGGAAAAGATAGCCCGCATGGTTCCTTCAAAAAGTCCATTCACTGCCCACCAGCACCAGTAGTTGGGACCCGAGTATTCCCCCAGAATGTCCAGATTGTAATGCAATTGAAATGCCTTCCCGAAAAACGGAATGTTCATCATCAGAATTCCCAATAAGGCCATTCCTCTCAGAGAATCGAGAATCTGAATGCGGTTTTCACGGCCAACTGGTGCGGGTGAAATCAGTGTTTGTTCCATAGGGTTGAAAAATCAAATAAAAGGAAAAGACAAGCACAAAAAACAGAACCTGCTGTCAATCAAATAAGTATTCAACATGTAAGTCCTACTTTGAATTGTGCAGAATGAACATTTCTGAATTTACCGGTCTGCAGCAATCGCCACCGGAATCTTCACATACTCTGTTTCGCCTCCCAGTTCGATCAGTTCCAGAACGGCCATATACAAACCAACTCTGGCCTTTCGACCATCATCGGTTACACCATCCCACTTCCAGAAACTCTGTGTTCCCAGATGGGCACTTTCAGCGAGATTTTTAATCAACAGCCCTTCCGCCGAATAAATCCGTAGATTCCCAAACCGTCCCGATTTCGTAGTTTCATACGAAAATAGGGTGAAGTCTTTGTTTCCATCTCCATTGGGCGAAAACGCTTTCGGATCGGCTGTAAACGAATCCTGCGGATCAAAATCCCGGCTCTGGGAATTCTGGTAACCCGGAGTGCCATAACCGGCATCGGAACTGGCCGATTGCCAGGAAGAAGATGAATTGACTGGCAATCCCGGAGTGATTTTCTCCAATGAAACACCCTTCGTCTCATCCAGAATCTGGGCATGGAACTTATCGGAATAGAAAAACTTCTGCCACACTTTGTTGCGAGGTCCGATCAGACGGACGGTGCCGGAATCGGAATTGAACGAAGGAAGACTGATTTCAAGGAAATTCTCAACCTTACCTTTTGGATAATCCCGCATAGTGAGTGCTTTCGACTCCGTCAGAAGGATGTAGCCTCCTGGTGCAACCGGGTAACTTTCGTTGCTGATCGCCACATTGTCGTTGTCATTGGCCAGTTGCAATTCCTTCAGATCGAGGTAATAAGGCGATACATTCCGGATTTCCACAAAATCACTTCCACCAGTATTCGGATCAAAAAGAATCTCATTTATAATCCATGAAGAAGAATCAGCAGGAAAAGGCCGGGCAGTAGTCTGACTTTCCACCTGTGTGGCATTTCCGGCACAATCTTTCACCAATCCAACCGTAATCGTGATTTGCTCATTTCGTTGGATTTCGCGGTTGACTTTGATAAACAAGGACGACAAGTCGGTATTGCTTTGAACCCGCCTCTGCACCTGGTAGTTTCCGGAAATGGAAATCTCGGCCTCAGAAAGCGTCACGCTGTCCACAAGTTCGTCCCATTGCAGACGGAAGGTCACACTGTCGGGCACCGAAAGGCGCACAAAATGTGGAGCAATCACATCGGGTTTTGTTGCCTTAACCGAGTTCACCAAACCCGGGGTTCCGCCGGCAGCTGCCGTGCTGATGGCCCAGTTGTTGATTTCATCACATGGATTTCCGGTATCGATCATTTCAAGAGACCAGCCTTTTGTCCAGAGTGAATACGGTGAGTATTTATTTGATTCAAAGAAGAATCGGTGAATCCAACCGCCAGCAGCATTGAGCATAGTGAGGTCATCACCTTCCGAATTGATGGATGGAAGAGAAGTTACCTCCTGAATCTGAATTCCTTTTCGGTTGTTAAAACGGACGGCATCTCCTGTTCCCACCAGCAAGAGATATTCACCCGGACCAAGCAAACGAGAAGCAATACGGGCGGGCGTTCCCCCGTCGGTGATCTGCACTCCGGCCAGGTCAAGAAGCTGATTGGTGTTGTTCAGAATCTCAATATACTCCGATGCCGGCAAATCATTTTCCGGTGTATCGTCGGCCTGCACTTCAGTGAACAACAGATCAAACCGTTCGGGTTGCTTTCCGATTCCAATTCCGAAACTGGAATCTGCCATCGTATTCAACCCGCAATCCTTCATACTCTTCAGTATCAGTGTGTATTTTGTTCCCAATACCATCCGACCTGTAAAATTCAAGGTGATGGATTCGGCAGACGGAAACCGGTTCTGAATGCTGGCAATCGTCAACCCCGGAATCACAAACGAAGCGGGGTCCGGAAACAACGCATTCATGGGTTCAGAGAAATTCAGCTGAACGGTGTTGCTGTCCAGGATTTCGAAAGAAACCAG
>DAIOVD010000016.1:25428-34407 GCA_036759185.1 Catalimonadaceae bacterium
ACAAATAAATTCACGCCTTTCAATTGAACGGGAATCTCAAGAGTATTGAAAAGCTCGAGGTATTCCGTCCTTGGCAATCCAAGGCTGGGGGTTTCATCGGCGTAAATTTCATTGATTACCACCGCTCTGGAAGCTATGGGTGCCGGAGGGAGATAAATGAACGGAAATGAAACAGGCTGAGCTGTGGTATTGCCTTCACAATCTTTGATTCCACTGTAGGTAAGGCTGTAATTCTGACCCGTCACAATAGGGGAAGACAAATCCAACAGGAGCGAATGATCATCGAGAACGGTGACACCTGTAATGGTCAGTCCCGGCAGGTTGAAGGAAGAAACCGGAATGATATCACTGCCCAGACTTTCATTGAAAACCAGTTTCAGTTTCGTCAGGCTGACGTCAACCACAACCGAATCAAGAGCCGGAGGACTGGTGTCACCCACATTGGAAAAGACGCTGTTCTGGGTTCCCGGCGTTCCTCCAATGGCAGCATTCGATGCGATCCAGTTGGTTGCTCCGGAACATTTCAGACTGGGATTGATCTGCTCGAGTGTAAACCCTCCATCATCCTTGGTGCCGTCTTTGTACCAGCTGAGTGCATAATTGACCTGATCGATCACATTATCAGCCGGGTCTTTCAACGTGAGCAGATCACCGGAATTATTGAGTGAAGGAAGACTGATGGAAACGGTCGGACCAAACGCCTTAAATGCAGTGGTATCGGCTGATTTACAGAGAATCACATAGCCATTTGTCGGCAGAATGTACCGGGGAAGACTCACTTCTGTGGCGGCATCGGAGAACTTAAATCCCTGCAGATTGATCTGGAACTGTGTGTTGTTCCGTAGTTCCACAAACTCGCCCGACGGCAAGCCTAAGGACGGCGACTCATCCGCATAAATTTCATTGATCACCACATCCCGTGGATTGTAAGAAGCGACCGGATCATAAAAAACCGTGGTTTGCTGTGAGGTGGTCTGAAGATTGCCGACAACATCCTTCGATTGATTCACCGTGATGGTATTCGTACCAAAACTCAGAGATGATGCCAGCACCAGCCGGACCTGCGAAGGATTGGACGCCAGACGGGTGGCCGATGTAATCCCTACAGCCGGATTAAGGCTGTACAAAGAAGTCGTGGCACAAAAAACAGGATCAACAGCTTCGGAAAACTGAAGATCCACAATGTTGTTTCCAGAATACGAGGCATTCACCAGTGAAGGTGGTGTTAGATCCGGACCACTTAGATTTTCGGCCCGGATGTCGTCGAAATAATGTTTGGTACGGTTTGTCTTGGATGACTTGATCAGCACACCGATTCCTGACGAAGTAGTCAGAGAGTTGTCGGTTCCGGTTCCGAATGAAATAAAACCAGCTGTCGTAATTTTCTCAAAGAGCTCCCAGTTGCCGCCATTACGGACCACTTTGATACTTCCCTGGTTGTTGGAGGCGTTGCTGACCAGCGTATTGTTTTGAGGAATGATTTCCGTGGTGTTGCCTGCCTGCTTTTTAAATAGCCCGATGCCATCTGCGGCTCCACCCATTCGGATGAAATAACCGTTTTGTGCCTGGGTGAGATCCAGATTATCGCAGGTAAGCCAGAATTCGGCATAGTTCTGAGAGGAAGGATTGAAATTGAGGCGGAAAGAGAACTCCCAGTTCGTAAAGCTTTCTGTGCTGGCAGTGGCCAGATACAGATTGACAGAAGATGCATTTCCAGCGGTAGTACGAAGCTGGCCGGTCGAAACCGTGAACGAATCTGTCATTCCGATCCAGGCCGGATTTGAGGTGAAATCGTCATCCGAAAAATCCTCAATAATCTGTGCCCTGCTTCCAAAGGATAGAAACAGAAAAAGCAGAGAAGCGAGTCGTAAAAATTTTGGTTTCATTTGCATCATGTACGAAGGCCAAAAATGGTTTTCTTCAGGCTCTTATCCAAAACCTTGTTTTTCAATTTCATTCCGGTTTACCGTTCTTTGTTTTTTTGAGGAAATATGAAACGATTCCTGGTCCTTCCTTTCGCTTTTATCCTGACCCTGATTTCCGTTTGCGACACATTTGCCTGGGGCTTTTTTGCCCATCAGCGGATCAACCGGCTGGCGGTGTTTTGTCTGCCTGAACCAATGTCGGCATTCTTCAAACGGAACATTGTGTATCTCACTGAAAATGCGGTGAACCCGGACCGGAGGCGAAATGCAGTAAAAGGAGAAGCGCCCAAACATTTCATCGATATTGATGTGTATGGCGATTCGGCCTTGTGGAAAATGCCCCGTCGCTGGCAGGATGCTGTGGCCAAATACACGGAAGATACCCTGCAGGAATACGGCATTGTGCCCTGGGAGGTGAACCGGATGAAATACAGTCTTCAGAAAGCCTTTGAGAGAAAAGATGCCAAAGGAATTCTCCGGATTGCCTCTGATCTGGGCCACTACATCGCGGATTCCAATGTGCCTTTGCATACCACCGAGAATTACAACGGACAAATGACCGGTCAGAAGGGAATTCACGGTTTCTGGGAAAGCCGTTTACCGGAGTTGTTTTCAGACAAGTACGACTATTTTGTGGGACAGGCAGATTACGAAAAACACGTGCAACAGCGTGCTTGGAACTCGGTAATTGCGGCCCACTCGGCACTCGATTCCGTCCTTGGTTTTGAGAAGAAGTTGAACGCAGAATGGCCGGAAGACAAAAAATACAGTTTTGAACAAAGAGGAAATGTGACGACTCAGGTGTACAGCCGGGAGTATTCAAAAGCCTACGACAAAATGCTGGGAAACCAGGTGGAGCGAAGAATGCGTGCCAGCATTAAGCAGGTCGCCGATTTCTGGTACACCGCCTGGGTAGATGCCGGCCAACCCAATCTGGATGACCTTCTGGACTTCAAACTTAGCGACGAAGACCTGAAAGAGCAGGAAGAAGAACGAAAACTCTGGCAGCAGAAAACGATCAACGTGCGGACCGAAGAAAGCGCCATGATCACCATCGACGAGATCCTATTCGGCAGTTGCTGCAACCACAAAGATCACCGATCGGCTTGTAAAGATGAGCATTGATTTCAGGTCATTTTCATGTATTGAAAGAGCCGCTGATTTCTGGGAATAATGCAATGGCGTTGAATACCCGAAATGGGCAGATAACTTCCAACTGAATGAAAAGGATTATCAAAAGAATGCATCCTGTCTTTTCCGTTGACTGGCATAAATCATTGATAAACAGTCACCTATAACTATTACTGATAGGTTCTAAAAACCGTACTTATGATTCTCCGAAACCGTACCTAAGATTTTGGAAAACCATAGGTACGGTTTTCCAAAACGAACGAAGAGTTTTCGGACAAACAACTTGTTGTTTCCGTTGGAACAACAGGTTGTTTTCCATGCAAAAAAGAGAACCTTGGAAAAATACAAACAGCAGTTTAGAAAACCGGAAAGATTTTCCTGCCTATCTCTTCTGAACAATCAGCTTTGAACTGTGGAATTTACCACCTTCACGGAAACGGAGAAAGTAAAGTCCATTTGGTACAGACTCCAGAGTGAATCGCCCGTTTGAGGAAGAATTCAGATGTACCATCCGTTTTCCTGTCACATCAAACACATCAATGTCAGTGGCCGTTGAGCCAATAATCCTGAAGTAATCGTTCCCTGGATTGGGGTAAATTGTGAAAGATTCGGCTATCGAAGTTGTGGATTCATTCACCTCTACTTCAGAAACATTTGTTTTTACAGGGGCGTTGAAATCAAAATAAATGGATGCTGAATTCCGGATTTTGGTTCCCAGAGGAAGATTGGGATACCGGTTAACGGAATAACTAAAAAACCCATGACTCTGCGGCTCATTATTTACTGCAGCCTGCAAGAATATATTGAGATACCGAACTGTAAGAACACGTCCTTTCATCTCAATACTGGTAGGGTAGTGTTTGCTATACCCGACGCGAAAAGTAGAGGGATCAATATTTTCCGGAAGAGTATCAATCACCACAACATTCTCTGCATAATATGTGCCCAGATTCTGGAATCGGATTGTGTAGTCGAGCTTGGTTTCTGAGGGCTTCATGATTGGAGAAGGATAAACTGAAATATCGTTCGGGTCATAAGAACCAACTGTTATGAAGGAAAAGGTTGCGTGATTATCGCTCAGGATGGTTTCACCCGTTATTGTGTCCAGACTAATTTCAAAAGGTACAGAAATACTAAGAGGAACAGTGGATGCAAGTTTGAGGGTGACTGGAATGGACAACGCACTACCTAATGCCACCGTGACGAACTGAAAACGGATTTTATTGGGAGCGATTTCAGTGTAAAGGTATGGGCTTCCCTGAAACGTAACATCTGGTGGAATTGTGAGCACAATACCTCCGCCGGATATCTCCTGGTTACCATCATTTCGGACAATCAACTGAAACTTAGTATTAAAACCTGGCCGAAAGGCCTCATTCATACCCAATTTCATTACGGGAGTTGCGTTTGTTCTGGGAGTCGCTTCTCCCAGCCCGATCGATTTTGTGTAATAGGATTGAGAGGGATCAATCACGACATTCTGGATATTCCAGTTGCTATCAATGCAGGCAGGTGTAAAGTAAGGAATGCGATAAAGTGAAATGTCCTGAACCCCAGGAAGCACACTAAAACTATTGTATACTCCATCAGTCCATTTGTAGTGGTATGTGTTGTGTACCTTATATCGGACTTCCGAACCCATAATATTGGACTCTCCAAACTGTTTCACACAATCCCCATTTTGATCTTTGAAAACATCAAGGGTTACATTGCGGTAGCAGGTGAATGGGATCTGCAGATAGGAATTAACAGATGTTTTGCATCCATTGCCATCAACAAAATATCCTTTGTAATAACCTGGTGATAAACTGTCGAAGACCAGTGCGTTTTCATTCGGATAACCAGCCCAGACTGTATGGTAAGGTGGCACTCCTCCTGAACCTGCCACAATTATTTTCCCAAATTGGCCAAGGCAATTGGGCTGCTCTATGGTTGAGGTCGCGGTGAGTGGATTTTGATTTCCCAGTTGGAAGCTTAAATTCAGATAACAACCAATTGAATCTATTACCTGAATGTATTTATTGCCTCCTGTTAAATTACTCCCGACCGAATCAGTTGAATAAAGGGAAGCGTTATTCCATTTGTACTTATAGGGTCTATGGCCACCTTGCACATGAGCAATTATTTTTCCCTGCCCAAACAAACAAGAGTCCAGTTTATTCAGCTCCAAATCAAGATGAAAATCAAGAGGAACTCTTGAACTCAGATAATATTGCTTGTATCCCTTGCAACCAGCCGCATCTGTTACATTTACCGCATAACTGCCTGAAGGCACATTCTGGAGAGTAGCACCTGTTGCGCCGGTATTCCAATTCCATTGGAGCGGAGGGGTGCCGGAATTGTACAAAACGGCTGTAAGTTTTCCTGTCGGTGTCTCGCACAGTGCTTTTTCGACATCGGTAAAGCCCACATTAAGTGTGTTCCCATTGATAATAGAAAAGAACAATGTATCGTTGTGAATACGGAGTTTTCTGAATTTGTAATACTCTCCTTGCCTTTCCAGAAGAGAATCATTCAAATAAAATGAAGAAAAATTATTCGGAATGTAATGCGGACATCCTGCGCCTAAACTTCCTCTTACCCAATAATCCAGACCAGCCTTCAAACCTGTCACATTCAGCCCGGTTTGACCATTACTCCAGTTCCATTGGACCATATTCAGTGTATCTCTGGATAGCTGATCCAGATACCAGCCCAACCGGATATTTCCTTTGGACAAATTACAGGTGTCAGGAAAGATGGAATAGACAAATGCCTGAAAAAACTGATTTCTGCCCAATGGCTTGAAATTTGTGAGGAAATGGTGGTCTACCTGAACATCACCGAATTGATTAATGCGCTTTGTCATATACTGGCCTTGTTTCAAACCAGTGTATGTGGTTCCGGTTCCAATAAGTGAAGAATCCGGCCATGAAAACAGGATCAGTAAATCATTGATTTGTGCTCCGGCTGAATCAGAGAATAAGATGGAACCATTTGGGTCGTTACAGGTAGGATATTGAACAACATTCATAACTGGGCTACCAATATACGACTGTGCTTTAGCGGAGGTTGCTGCCAGAAAAAACAAGCAAACCATCAGGGAAAATGATCTCATAAATAGTGGTAAAGAGAAAGTTTAAAACAAATCTACGAATTGACCTCAATCGAACAAATAAACTAAAAAATATATATTCAAATCCGCAATTCTTCTAATGAGCAGATGGAAATGAGAGATGATATTCTTTCATATCAAGAGGTAAATCCGTCAAACCAGCGATATTTTCTGTCAAGTTCAGCAACCTCTTTCCGTGTTAACGAATCCGAAGCAGTCCAAATCAAAAACAATATGATCTGAAAGAAAGCCTCTATTTTTGGCGATTCATCTTCGGGCCTTTTCGGATGGCCTTTTCTTTTCAGCCTGCGGTTCTCTTGTCTACTTCCGGTACGCCATTTCCTTCCCCGACTCTAAAACAGAAGATTCTGGAACCGATACTGTTTCCTCCGGCTTCGGTGAATAAGGAAAATCTGTTCCGGAAAATTCAGGATCAGACCATTCTGATTACGGGTGCCAGCTTTGGAATCGGAGAAGAACTCGCCTGCTTCCTCGCACCTTCCGGAGCACAGCTGGTTCTGGTGGCCCGCACAAAAGAGAAGCTCGACCGGGTGGCCGATACCGTCCGTTCTTTGGGCGGAAAGGCACATGTTTTTGCACTGGACCTGTGCGATGAATTGGCAGTGCGTGTGTTTCTGGAAGATCTTCGTCTCGCAGGACTGCAACCCCGGATCTTCGTGAACAACGCCGGAAAGTCAATCCGGCGGTCGGTGTTTAAGTCACTCGACCGCCACCACGATTTCACCCGGACGATGGAGCTCAATTATTTTGCCCCGGTTCAGATTATGCTGGACCTGATTCCAGTGATGGCGCAAAGAAGGGGACAGATCATCAACGTATCATCATTGGCAGTGGCCTTGCTCCCGGCACCCGGGTGGGCTGCATATCTGGCATCAAAATCGGCATTTGATCAATGGTTAAGGTCGGTATCACCCGAACTGGAATCCAAAAACATCAACTCCAGCTCTCTCTACTTTCCTTTGGTGCGAACCCGGATGATCGAACCCACCCGCTCCTATCGCAACACCCCCGCCATGTCACCTGAAAATGCTGCCCGTTGGATTGCCAACGCCATCCTGCACGAAGGCAAACGATATTATCCCTGGTGGTCCTGGATTCTGATTGTGTCTGGCAATATTCTCCGTCCTGTCTGGGAAGCCATTTTATCATTTCAGATGAAGAGGAAGCCGTTCCGGTGATTCTGTCATCATTTATATTCAGCTTATATGCTTTCACTATTCTCTTCATCTGGCATTCTGAATCCGGAAGGAATTGTAAAGCTCATACAATCAGTGTTTCATCATGGCACCAATCTTCTGACTTTGTCTTCATGGGTAGCCCGATTGTACCCGGAAAAAATGATGTTGTCCGGTGAAGATGAAACCATTACATATTCTGCTTTTCATCAAAAGGCCATGAACCTTTCGAGGTTTTTTACCATGAATCATCCTTCAATGATTCATGGTAAAACTGCGGTCATTGCGTCCAATTCAATTAACATGCTGGCTGCCTGTTTTGGCGCATCGGGAGCGGGATCCGATATCACGTTAATCAGCACAGAAGTCTCTGAGGAACAGTTCCGGAAAATGGAAGAGTCCATCGGATTTGGACTTGTGATCACAGATAAAGCAATAGCGTTTCAGCCCAAATCTCCGGTATTCAACCTTTCAGATCCAGAAGTTTTCGTTTCAAAAGAAACCAGTGGTCCTCCTCAAACTCGGAGTCGCTACTGGAATAAAAAAATTTCAACCCTCACCAGTGGAAGCACCGGAAATCCGAAATCAGCACAAAGGACAACCTCAATTTTTGCCTTTCTGCAACCTTTTCATTCCCTCCTCCGGAACGCAAAACTCAATGAATACCAGTCGGTGGTTGTGACAACTCCGATGTACCATGGTTATGGAATTGCCACCTGCCTCATGGCGATGTGCCTGGGTTCTCACATACATATCCGGAAACGTTTCAAGGCAAGTGAAATCTGTGAATTAATCGAAAAGCAAGCGATTGAAGTCATAACTCTGGTGCCATTGGTGCTGCGCAGAATCCTCAATGAATCCGAAACCAACCTCACATCACTCAAAGCAATTTTAAGTGGAGGTGCGGCTCTGGAAGAAAGTTTGGTCACCAATACGCACGAGAGATTGGGGAAAATCCTGTTCAACCTTTATGGAACATCCGAGGCAGGATTCTGCATTCTGGCAAATCCGGATCAACTGAAACGAAATCCTTCAACCATTGGCAAACCCATTGAAGGAGTTAGAATACGGATAAATGAGCCTGAAAAAAGTTATGGTTGCGGGGAATTGCTGGTGAAAAACAGGTGGTCGGTTTCGAGGACAAAATGGATTCGTACAGGAGATCTTGCCCGAATCAATGAAGATGGCTTTATTCAGTTAATGGGGCGTTCAGATGACATGATTGTTTCCGGAGGTGTCAATGTGTACCCGATCGAACTGGAGAATCTGTTGTTTCAGCATCCCAATGTGGAACTAGTCAAAGTGGCTGGCATACAGGACGATGAGTTTGGACAACGATTGAAAGCCTATCTGGTTTTAAAGCAGGGAAGTATTGATAACGAAACGGAAATCATGGAATGGATCCGGCACCATGGAAACCGGTTTATTGTACCGAAATCCATCCAGATCCTGCATGAAATTCCACACAATGAAATCGGCAAAATCAATATCCGGAATTTGCCTGACATAGATCTGTAATTCCTGTTGAAGAATCCCGTTTTTTCAATCCTTATTCATCACCAATTGATTCCTCTATGCCGAAAACCTGGACAGAAAAATTCCATGTCAATCGCCAGCCGGAGATTGTCACCTC
>DAIOVD010000017.1:0-34014 GCA_036759185.1 Catalimonadaceae bacterium
TGTTAGGTCCTTTGGCTCTTTCGTTGGTTGTTCCTTCTAGTTCCTCAGGCTTGTTTTGTGTCCTGGCTTCCTCATCATTAAACCAGAGAGAGAAAGCCGAAGCAGGCTCTTCGCCATTTACAGTTGTAATTTTCGGGAAGAAACGGCCATCGGCTGCATTCTTGGAGTATTTATCAAGGGTTGTTTCCTGAATTACAGGGCGCCCCATTACAGTATGGTGTGTCTGAACGTGTGCTACCAGATGCTCAGCGCCGTTTGGTTCTACAGTAACTCCGTTCACTGAAAAGTTCAGAGATCCATTCAGGAACTTAACCAAAGGATAGGCATTCACACCAACATCCTTGCCTGTTTTTCCGGTTTCTGTTCTTCCATAACCAATGGCCAGACCGACAGTTCCGCTGTTCTGACCAGGTTGAACCAAGGCAGGAACAGCAATTGACTTTCCACCAGCCTTAAGATTAACTTTAATGGTTTTTCCTTCTGTCACTTTCAACCCAAGCGTTTTAGCCAGGGCTACCGGAATCACAAGGTAGTTTTCCCAGCATGCACGGGTGACCGGATCAGGGAATTCCTGCAACCAGGGATTATTCGCCTGAGCTCCAGAACCCATTCCAACTTTCTCGTACACAACCAGATCAAAACCACTGTTTGATACCTTATAGTCATTTGAAATTCCCGCTGAAACGCCAGACATATCAAAATTCAAGGCTGGCTCCGGACTTGAGATAAGAACCGGTGCTGGTGCTACTGAAGCCACTGCAGTAGAATCACCTGCTACAGGCGCTAAAGTAACTGTTCTCGGATTCGTATCATTTACTTCAAAAAT
Source organism: Catalimonadaceae bacterium (assembly GCA_036759185.1). Taxonomy (GTDB): domain Bacteria; phylum Bacteroidota; class Bacteroidia; order Cytophagales; family Flexibacteraceae; genus CAMDMI01. Next base: position 827 of record DAIOVD010000017.1, read on the forward strand.
TCCATCATGAAGACTGTAATTCCAGAAATCTTTAAAACTTCCATACCCGTATTTTTGGAGAGGAAACAGATTTGATTTCCAGTAGGACTTAACAAAATCGTAATAAGATGTTGTCTGACCAGCCCAGTTCAGAAGCGATTCCTCTGCCTGGCGGGTTTTATAAATGGGCGATATCGCTGGCTGAACCAGTGAGTAACAATTTTTCTTCGGCTCTGCATCTCCCCAGGATTCCAGGAAGTAATGATTAGGCGCCACCAGTTTGCAGGAAGCGGCAGTCTCATCTGGAGCATAAGCAAATGAAAGAGAAAGTGCGGCCTTTGAAATTCCTGCTTTGATTTCGGCACCTCTTGGATGGTCGTAAACAGGATTACAGTCCATGAACATTACGGCCCCAGCTTGTCCACTATTCAAGGCATCCACAAACTGAGTCATATCCGAATCTGAACCTCTTTTTATCAGAGCAGGAGAGGCAAATGAAATGGTCTTACCAAAATTACCAAGAAGCTGATTCAATTGAAGAACCAATTTCTGAACATTCTTATCATTTGAACCATCCACCACAAGACCGGCTCCTTTGTTGGCAACCAGTTGCTCAGCAGCTTGTTTGATATAGCGGTTTGTAGCAGGAGCAGGTGCTTCGATGGAAGTCCCCCCAACAAGTTTTGCAACTTCATTATATAATGAAGCGACAACCAATCCTTTTTCAGATGGTCTGATGTTTGTACGGTAATCTGCGTTTGCCCCCGTCATTGACATGAGGGATTCAAATACAAACAGACGGGACATTTCTTTATTCGTCGGACTCACCCGGCGGGTTTTGGCAAACTGACGGCTGTATTCAGTGGATGAAAGCCAGGAACCGAGGAAATCAGCACCGAAACTAACCACAACTTTGGCCTGTGAGAAGTCATAACCTGGCAAGACACGGCTACCGGAAACTTCCTTGCTGGCTTCCAGTAATCCATGTGCGGAGTACGCATCGTATTGAACATGTTTTACAGTTGGGCCATACGCAGAGGCAAATGCAGCAATGGCGGCATTGGAAGAAGGACTGATGTTAGATCCGCTCACAATGTAGATTGGTTGACCAGCTGCCTTTGCAGCATCCAGACCTTGTTTCACCTCCTGATCCAACACTTCCCAGGTGGTATTGGCACCTCCTTTCTTTGGATTCTGATAGCGGTTATTGTCATATAGCCCCAACACCGATGCCTGCGTTTTCACACTGGTACCACCGGCCGTGATGGAGGATAATTTGTTTCCTTCTACTTTAACTGGGCGCCCTTCACGGGTTTTCACCAGAATTGAGGCATAGTCACCACCGTCGAAAAATGAGGAAGCGTAGTAATTGGCTACACCTGGATCATATTCTTCGGGTTTGTTCAGGAACGGGATGGCATGTTTAACCGGTGCTTCACAAGCAGCGAGTGAAACCGCAGCGACCCCAAATCCCAGGACTTTCAGAAAATCTCTTCTATCGGAAAAAGTAGATTTTTCTTCATCCGACGGCAAGTTGAACTCCTGATCCGAATTCTTTACGAACTCGAGGTCATTGGTTAGTTCTTCGTAGCCTCTCCAATAAATCGTTTGATTATTATTGCTCATCGCAAATACTTGTTGCCTTTTTCTGATTGATTAATAATGACACTTGGAACACTCCAAACCGCCGATGTCCTCTACCTTTAGCTTATTGGTTCCATGATTGGCCTGGTGTATTTCAACCATTTTATCATAATACGCATTGCCTTCTGTTTTAACCACAGTCTCACGGTGGCAATTGATACACCATCCCATTGTAAGAGGGGAATGTTGCTGAACAACTTCCATCTCTTTAATCGGACCGTGACATTTCTCACATTCGATTCCCCCTACTTTCACGTGCTGAGCATGGTTAAAGTAGGCTAGATCAGGAAGGTTGTGGATACGCACCCATTTAATAGGTTGATTGTTCTCCACTGCGTTCCAGATTTTTTTAATCTGAGGTGATTCTGTCTTGATCACATTGTGGCAGTTCATACAAATATTAGCTGCCGGGATGGTGGCTGACTTTCCTTTGTTAACTCCAGTGTGGCAATAGTTACAGTCTATTTCATACATACCAGCGTGCAGTTTATGAGAGAAAGCGATGGGTTGGTCGGGTGCGTAGCCCTGCTGAATTCCGATGGCATAGAACTGATCGAAAACAACCTTACCAATCATCACAACGAAGATAAAGGCAACCACTCCCTTGAAAAGCGGATGACCAAACATGGTACCCCAGTTGATTGAACCATCCATCTGGTCGATATCGTCCGGATTGAGTTCTTCTTTTTTCTGGCTCAGAATTTTAGAAACCAGGTTGATAACAACAAGCAAAAGAATAATTACAACCAGGAGGGTCACTAATAGAATGGCGATGACTGGAGCCAACAAACCAGAACCTTCATCACCTCCTTTCTCAGGAGTATCCGGACCAATTTTTTTGTCATCTTTAGCGACTGTTGGATTCTCACTTTCCTTTACAACGTAGGCGATCACATTGTCGATATCCTTGTCTGAAAGGAAATCGTGATTGGGCATGAATTGCTTGTATTTATCATACAAACCCTTTGCATAGGCATTTCCACCTTCAATCACTTTTTGTGGGTACTTAATGAACCCTGCCAACTTTTCTTTGCTGGGCCAGCGTTTATGGGCATCCTTCAAAGCAGGCCCGACAACCACATCATTGATGGCGTGACACTGTTTACAATTGGCTTTAAACACCGCTTCTCCACCAACTGCATCGCCCCCTCCGGCGGCCGCGGCGGCTGGTGCAGGAGCCCCCGCAGCAGCTACAGCAGTGCTGTCAGCATGTGAAAATCTCGGGGTCAACAGACCCAGACAAAACAGGAATGAGAAGGAAAATTTTACTATTTGACTTGTAAGTCGTTGATTCATATCACTTTGTGATCATTAAATGGAAACTCCATTTTACCGCCGCAAAAGTAAATGCGAAGAGATAAGGAACAAACCTTCTGTGAAATATTTATTCATCTGACAATTATCATTTATTTTATTCATCTATCTGTAAATGTGACATTTAACCGAGTGATTATGGGGATAGCCGGAATAATTTCTGAATTTATTTAGAACAATTCTAAACAGTGACCAAACAAGTCAGATGCCATAACCCGATCTTTGGCAGAACACCAACTATTCCTTGTTTTGCACCTCTCTTTACCTAAGTAAAATTTGACCAAACAAAAACGCTCTCAGAAAAAGGATTCTCTGGAGGAGAAAATTGCTCTTGGAATCATTGCCTTATTTCATCTTACTGGCGCAGCCATCCTACAGTTTTCTAAAGGCGGACTATACCAGGTTACGCTGGATCTGGTGCCCATCAATCTGATATTTACAGCACTCATTACATTCAAATATCAGTCTGAATATACACCCGGTTTTTTTCGGTTTGGCCTTCTTGTTTTCATTCTGGGAATACTCATTGAGATGATTGGTGTGAACTATGGCTGGATTTTTGGCATGTACACGTACGGTGAAGTTCTGGGTTATCAAATCTGGAATACGCCTGTTCTCATCGGAATGAACTGGCTATTACTGTGCTACTGCAGCGGTGCTTTACTGGAATACCTGCCTGTGAAAAATTTTGTAAAGTGGGCTTTGTCCGTTGGTCTCCTTTTGTGTCTGGACTATTTTATGGAACCCGTTGCTATGAAAAACGATTTCTGGACCTGGGAAAACAATAATATACCGGTTCAGAACTACATTGGCTGGGCTGCCTCTGGTGCTTTCTTTATGTTTCTTTATTATTACCAAAACTTCCCCAAAAAGAACCGGGTGGCTGCTGGGGTCTGGGGAATACAGTTTTTCTTTTTTCTGGCTCAGAACATTTTGTAAAATTGGTACCCCACTGAATGATTGTGGTCAATTTTAAAACCAAAAACCAGCATTTGAGTTTATGCACAAACCGGCCGGGCAAAACCGATGGAAACAATGAAAATGACAATCTACACTTTACCCAACCACTGCACCCCATCAATGGAAAGTGTGAGTTCATTGAACCATCACCAAAAGAAATCAAAAGTCCAAGCATCATTTTCAATCCTGTTATAAAGTATGGTCTCTACATTTTCTATTAAGGACCTTGCTCAGCTAACAAGAATAAAGCCCCACACTTTACGAATTTGGGAACAGCGATATGGCATTCTGAAGCCCCAGCGGTCAGATTCCAATATCCGTCGTTATAACCAGGATGAGCTCAAATACCTCCTTAATGTTGCAATCCTATACGAGAATGGTTTCAAAATCAGTCAGATAGCAAAACTGACTAATGAACTTCTGACTTCGGAGGTAATCAAAGCCACCACTTCAGAGGCTGGCCACATTTCCCACATCCAGGGGCTCGTGATTGCCATGTTGGAACTGGACGAAGTTCGTTTTGACCAGCAATTGACAAACAATATAAAAATGTTCGGGATGGAAGAGACAATCACTCAGATTGTGTATCCATTCCTCCAGCACATTGGAATACTATGGCAAACCAACACCATCAATCCGGCGCAGGAACATTTTATTACCTACCTCATAAGGCAAAAACTGGTGGTGGCAATTGATGAAATCGGTTCCGTTCCAACCAAACCAGGATACAAAAAATTCATACTCTGTTTACCGGAAGGTGAATTGCATGAACTCAGCCTGCTATTTGCCTGCTATCTGGTGAAATTGTCAGGCCACAAATGCATATATCTTGGTCAGAGTCTGCCTCTCAGTGATCTGGCGGAGGTGCAGGCTGTTCATAAAGCGGATTTCATTTTCACCATCATTACCTCCACGCCATGCCTGGATGATGTGGAACCCTATTTGGAAAGAATGAGCCATTTATTACCAGAAGCCACCATCTGGATAACCGGATATCAGATTTTTTCCCAAACCCTGAATTTACCCCCCAATATCATTCCGGTTTCAAATCCATCTGAACTCCGAAACAGACTGGAAAACTGTTAATTAATAGTGAAATACAAACAAATTGCCCCGGACCAGCAACCTCTGTACATAAAAAGTACAAAGTCTACCATTCTGATTGGTTGATAATCTGAGAGAATAGTTGGTATTTTGCGGATAAATACACCATACATTTTTTATGCAAATCGATACTACCGATCGTACTCTTGATTTCAGCACTTCCGAAAGCGTGCGAATGGTCGCAGAAACAGTCAGCAATTTTGCGAAAAAAGAAATCCTTCCTTTTGTAAGTGAATGGGACGAGCAGCAATGGTTCCCTTTTGAGTTGTTTCAGAAAATGGGAGAACTCGGGCTCATGGGCATGCTGGTACCTGAAGAGTACGGCGGATCAGGCCTGGGTTATTATGAATATGTAGCCGCCATTGTAGAACTCACAAAAGTGGATCCGTCTGTAGGATTATCTATGGCAGCTCACAACTCATTGTGCACCAATCATATTCTGACCTTTGGAACTGAAGAACAAAAAAGAAAATATATACCCCGGCTAGCTTCCGGTGAATGGGCTGGAGCCTGGGGTCTGACCGAACCGAATACTGGATCCGATGCCGGAAATATGAAAACTACGGCAGTGAAAGATGGTGAATACTGGGTGATCAATGGAGCTAAAAACTTCATCACCAATGGAAAATCCGGACAGGTTGCTACTGTGATTGTACGGACAGGAGAAACAGGGGATTCTCATGGTATGACAGCCTTTATCATTGAAAAAGGAACTCCTGGGTTTTCATCAGGTAAAAAAGAAAACAAAATGGGAATGCGTGCATCCGAAACTGCTGAACTCATTTTCAATGATTGCCGTGTTCATGAGTCACAGATTCTGGGAAAACTGGGAGATGGATTTGTACAATCCCTGAAAATCCTCGATGGTGGACGAATTTCAATTGCTGCTCTGAGCCTTGGTATTGCCCTGGGAGCCTATGAAGCAGCCCTTCAATACAGCAAAGAACGTCATCAGTTCAACCAGCCAATTGCTTCTTTCCAGGCCATTTCATTTAAACTGGCTGATATGGCAACTGAAATCGAGGCTTCCCGTCTTTTGATTGACCGTGCATCCTATCTGAAAAACGAAGGATTGCCTGTTAACCGTGAATCAGCAATGGCCAAACTGTATGCATCCGAAGTGGCTGTTCGTGTGGCCAATGAAGCGGTTCAGATTTTCGGAGGATATGGATTCATTAAAGACTTCCCTGTCGAAAAATTCTACCGTGATGTTAAACTCTGTACCATTGGTGAGGGCACATCAGAAATTCAGAAACTGGTAATCGCCAGAAGTATTTTGAAATAAGACTTCCTGAACAAAAAGAGAAGGCCGACATTTGTCCGGCCTTTTTTTATGACTGAATCGTTACTAATTCCGGAATCATATCTCTGGCAGATCAGTTCGCCGGCTCCCTCCTATCTGCTGGATCTGGAAAGGGAAACCCATCTGAAAATCCCAAAACCACAGATGCTTACCGGTTTTAGCCAGGGACGGTTTCTATCACTTTTATCAAAAATGATGCGACCAACCCGGATTCTGGAAATCGGGACTTTTACAGGGTATGGTAGCCTTTGCCTGGCAGAAGGTCTTACTTCGACCGGAAAACTGATCACCCTTGAGTCATCGGAAGAAAACGCCTGGCTGGCTAAGAAATACTTCCGGCTGAGCCCATACGCTACCGTCATCGATCTCCGGATGGGAAATGCACTCGATATACTTCCAGGTATTCAGGAAACATGGGACCTGGTTTACATTGATGCTGATAAAAACAACAATCTCAACTATCTCGAATTGATTTGGCCCAACCTTAAAACAGACGGTATCGTTCTGATAGATAACATTTTCGCAAGGGGGGCAATTCTGAAACCAGAGAGTGAACAGAAAGGATTTGAGAAGAAAGTGTCTGAAATGAACCGGATATTACCACATTGGAAACCCGATGCTGACGTGACAATTTTACCAATCCGCGATGGTCTGACCATTATCCGTAAAAAGGAACTGACAAATTTACCAATTCCAGTCAATCACTAGGAGATTTGCCTGACAAGCATTAAAATTGATGCATCATAAACAACATTAATTACGAACAAAATGGGAAAAACAATAGAGATTACAGACAGCAATTTCGATGAAATTCTGGCTTCCGGAAAACCAGTTCTGGTTGACTTTTGGGCTGAATGGTGTGGCCCCTGTAAAATGATCGGACCTGTAGTCGAAGAAATTGCCGGAGACTTCGAAGGAAAAGCCGTAATCGGCAAACTAAATGTGGATTACAATCCGAATGTGTCGGCAAAATTCGGAATTCGTTCAATCCCGACTCTGTTGTTTTTCAACAATGGAGAACTGGTGGACAAACAAATTGGAGTGGTGGGAAAAGCCGACCTTGTAAAAAAGCTCCAACCTCACGTCAACTAAAAGTAAAATCAAAAAAAGCCCCTTTCTTACGGAAGGGGCTTTTTTTTGACCTATTTTTTAGAAGGTGATTACTTCTTTATAAGTTCCGGTTTGATGGAATGGCTCACATAGTCGTATCCAAAGGTTTCGGTTACCTTCGCTTTTTTCATCACAACAAGCTTTACCCACATCCTGATATCTTTATAAGGCCTGTCTGCACCCCCCTTAGGTTGTTCCGCTATTTTCTGAATTACATCGAGGCCTTTGACCGTGAGGCCAAATACCGAGTAATTCCTGTCAAGAAAATGTGTACCGTCTGGATTTTCAACCAAATAAAACTGAGAACCGCTTGATCTCTTTTCCGGATTCACCTGATCGCCCATACGGGCTGCTGCTACTGCCCCATGCACATGCGTCAAAGCAGGAATGAACTCACCTGGTATGGTGTAGCCAGGTCCTCCCTGACCGTCATTTGACGGATTGGTGTCTTTACTGTTCGGATCGCCTCCCTGGATCATAAATCCTTTGATAATCCGATGGAATGTAGTAGAGTCATAAAAATGCTCTCTGGCTAGTTTCAGGAAATTTTTCCTGTGCTCAGGTGTCTCAGAATAAAGAACAAGTGTCATTTCTCCAAAAGAAGTTCCAACCACCGCGATGGTGTCTTTATCTGCCCGGTTTCCGGAATCACCGGATGATCCTTTGAAAACACTACAGGAAGAGAAAATGGAAAGCGTGAGGACAAGTAAAGTGAAATACTGAAAATTGTTTTTCATGCGAAATGTGAATCAAGAATGCAAAGCTTGTTTAATTTTTTGAAGAATAGAATTCCCGTTAGAGGATAGAATTTGATTTGCAAGGTCTGTTCCGGCTTGTTTGGCAGTAATGCGATCAGGATTGGAAATGGTGAACTCTTTCCGTACTTCCTCCAGTCCGTCCAACGACACAATACCTCCCGACATAATGAGTTTTTCGTTTTCAAACCGGGCAAATCCAAATACCGGAACACTGCAACCTCCATCCATTTTCCTCAAAAAAGCCCTTTCGGCTTCCAGGCAAATGGCAGTTGGAAGATGTTCAAGGCAGGAACGAATCCTGGTTTTTAGCTCATTGGGTAGTTCCGAAGACACTTCAATTGCCAACGATCCCTGACCTACTGCCGGAGTAAACACAGACAAATCAAGTTGCTCACGAATCAGATTGGAATATCCCATCCGGTGTACACCTGCGTATGCAAGTAGCAAAGCGTCACACTGACCTTCTTCCATTTTCCGGATGCGGGTCTGCAGATTTCCCCGAACCGGCACCGTCTGCACCTCCGGAAAGTACCGTTTCAAAGTGGCAATTCGTCTTGTCGAAGAGGTCCCGATCACAACCGGCCGGTTTTCTAATTTGAAATCCGCCTTATGGCTTACCAGAACGTCACAAGGAACCTCTCGTTCAGTGAACGCGACAATTTCCAGATTGTCAGGAAGTGATGAGGGCATATCTTTTGCAGAATGTACGGCAAGATGCGCTTCACCATCGATGAGCATTTGCTCCAGTTCCTTTGTAAAAACCCCTTTGTCTCCAATCTTAGAAAGTGTGACGTTGAGCTTTTTATCACCAATGGTCTCAATGGCCTTAAGTTCCGTTGTGAAACCCGCATTTTCCAACATCCGGGTAACATCATTTGCCTGCCATAAAGCCAGAGGACTGGAACGGGTCGCCAGAATCAATTTCTGCATGTGGCAAATTTACAGGAATTACCGGAGTGGTAAATGAAGGAGAATGAAATTGAGATTCCGGGATAAAAATCTGACTATTGACATCAGACTTTGACCATTCCGATTTTAATGGCGAAAAGTGCGAGACCTACTCTGGTTTTCACCTGAAGCCGGTGAAACAAACTATCACGATAATAATCAACGGTACGGATGCCGACACCCATCTCCAGGGCAATTTCTTTGTATGTTAAGTCACTGGGTGTGTAACGCAGAAATTCAAGCTCCCTTTCCGGAATATTCTCCAAAAGGCCATCAAAATCTTTCTTCTTGTTTTCCAGAGCATTCGCCAGTTTATCACTCAAGGTTCCATTCAGAAAAAACTTCTTCTGCACCACCAACCGAATGGAATTAATAAGTTCGTCGGGATCAGAATCTTTCAGGATATATCCCCGTATACCCAACTTGATGAGCTGGATAATGGTGAGTTCATCTTCTTCCATACTTAGTACCAGAACCGGTATCTGGTTTCCTCGTCTGTTCAGACGCATCATGGTTTGAATACCATTGAACCTTGGCATATTAACGTCGAGCAAAATCACATCACAAGCAATTCCGGAATCGAGCTGGTCAAGTAGTTCCTGGCCATCGGATGCTTCTCCAACTACAATTATGCTTGAAGTTTGATTCAGGATGATACTGAGACCTTTCCTGAAAAGCTGATGATCATCTGCCATCAAAACCCGTATCTTATTCATTCTGAACTGAAATGGTTACAGTGGTACCTTTGCCTTTCGCTGATTGGATATCAAGACCTGCATTCAGCAACCGGGCTCTTTCGCTGAGACTGACCAAACCCATACCTTTCTTTTCTATTGTATCCGGATCAAAACCCACCCCATCGTCTGTAATGCAAAATCGAACTTTTTCCGGCTCAAAAAGAATGCTCACCAAAAGCGATTCAGCACTGGAATGTTTGATGACATTGTGAATACACTCCTGGATCATCCGGAATAGTATGACTTCATTTTCTCCTTTGTCCAGTTCGCCCGAACCGATGCATTCAAAGCGGGCATGGAGAGCTCCTGTTTTTTCAATCTGAGTTACCTCATTTTCAATTGCTTTTACAAAACCATCCTTCAGTACATGAGCCGGATCGAAGGACTTGTTCAAATTTCTGAGATCACCAATTACTTTCCCCAATTGCATCTCAGCATCTTTTAGAATACTGTCTTCATATCGTGAAGACGCTATTTTGACGTTCATTTTCAAAATACTGAGAACCTGTCCAATGTTGTCATGAATCTCACGGCTGATGAAACGGAAGGTACTCTCCTGAATTTCAACTTTGGACATGAGCAGCTGATTTTGCACCTGTTGCCGGAGGATTTCACTTTCATACAGGAACTTATTGTAATTCTTTCGGTTCAGGACGACAAAGAAAATAGCCAACCCAATCGGGATCAGAGAAAGAAAAGCAACAAGGACAAGGACAAAAAGAAAGCCTGAAAATTCCATTGACAAATTCCGGTAGCAAAGCATCGGCGGAATGTCCAAAAAAGCCACTCTACCAAAGTGGTAGCGATTTATACATATTCCGAAGATATTGTCAAGAATTCAGTTATAAATAGAATAAAAATCGTTTAAATGAAAACAGGGGAAATCTGCGCCAGGAAGAATCAGGCGAATTTCAGGTTTTTAGCTTTGGCCGGGAAAATAGCACCGCATACAAATCCATACGACAAAAGGCTATAATGAATAATATTCAGCAATACCTGAGCACTTCGAAATGTGTTTCCATAGGCATTGGCAATCACCGTGTCCTGAAATTTAAAGTACTCAAAGCCAACCATCAGGATGGAAACCGGAAAAAAATAAACCAGCATGGAAAAAGAAATCCAGAACATGGGGTGGCTCTTGAGAATCAACTGATCGGGAAAGTTTGAAATTTCCCATAGGCTGAACACGGAGCAGACAGCCACGAAAACGCCTCCCAAAATAAAAATCCGGTTCGTAATCCAAACTGTATGATCAGCAAAAAAGAAATTGACTACACCGCAAATAATAAATACTGCAATAAAGCCCAGAACCCATTTCTTTAAAAGAACCGAATCCAGCATCCCATAAAATATTAACATAAAACCAGGAAGCCAGAAAAATAATAAAACATTATAAGCAATTCCTGTGAAATGAGTACGAGAAGACAAAAGCAATGCGGCAGTCTCACCTAAAATAATAAACCCCAAAACCAACGGAAAAATCCTCATTGGCTTTGGAGTATTACTTTTTAGGTTGAAAAGGGATAAAAGAAAAGCCAGCCACTCGAAAATAAAAACAACATCAAACAAATACTTTCCGAGCAGCATGGCTTTTTGTCTTAAAGGCTTTGATAATAATTAGACCGACCTACACATTTTGGCGGAGGGCATATTAATCCTAAGTTAAATGGTTTGGTATCCTTTGTTCCTGGGGAATAGGGAAGATCAACCAACTCTTTTTGGCTGTTTTCCATTGCAGGCTGAAAAAAAACGTTTAAACGGTTAAAGCGATTTCCTTCAAATTCAAATCCAACACTGTCAACTCCAAAATATACCCGGACGTATTCCCCTTCGTTTCGGTAATACCCTTCCAACGCTTTGATAAGGCTGTCGGTACGAAAAACGACATATTTTGTCAACTCGTTTTTTGAGTTCAGTGTCTGGCTGTACTGACGTATGTATTTATTAGCAAGAGCAGAGTCAATATGCTGACCTGCAACTGGAAATAATTTATCAGCGGTTCCTTCCACAGACGCTCTGGCAGAAGACAACGAAGTACTGGAACCTCCTCCTCCTCCGCAACCAGTAACAGTAAAAACTCCCAAAATGACACACATAAGATATCCCAATGTAGCCTGACTGTTTTTCATAGTGTTTCGATCTCCAATTCTTGTTTCCAAAGGTATGCTTCATAAAAAGTGGTGACCAAATATTTGCTGAATTTCTGGTGAAAACACGGGGAACATCAAAATAGATTATTCTCTAAAAACACCACCTAAATATCTACGGCTCAAATACTTACACGCAACAAAAAAAAATCACAGAATTTTGCACACAAATCCTCCTGTTTGCTGGATTACCTTTACACGATCAATTTTCTGATTTTAGAGATCCATGCGCATACTCATCGTATTTCAAGTCTTTTTTATCACCCTCTTAAGTGGCTGCCGTGAAACCAAAACTCAGGATTCAAAAGCAATCAAAGAAGAAATGAGGCAACGTGAAGTGATCCATCTGACTGACGCACAGATTTCAGAAAGGGCCTTTGAAATCGGCGACTCACTCATTGCACGATCAGAAACAATTTTGATGAACGAACTCTCATCTGGTAATTACCAGAGTTGCAATCCTGCTTTTCAGAAAACGAAAGAAATTGTGAGCAAAGAATTTGATGGAACCATTTTCAGGATGCCTTTCGACCAATCCCGGATTGCAGCCATTACCTCAAAAAAGGAAAGAGAAATCATGGATGCATATCTTTACAACAGGGAAAACCACCTGGCTATATCACCCAACTACCAGAAGGACGGAGACAAGGAGTTTTTTTTCACCAAAGCTCTGGTTTTGAACCAGAAACAATGCGTTTCCTGCCATCAGAACCAGGAAAACCCACTATTGAAAGCTTCACAAGGCGACACGCTGGGACTCTGGTCCGTCCGGTTTCTGAAGAAGAAAGTGGTGATGTCGTTTGTGGAATGACCGATCCCTATCAGGTTTCTCACCATTTCCCTTTGCCCTCCGGTTACGTTTTTGCAGATTTGCAGCCGTTTTCACAGGATACACCAGCTTACAAATTCGTAAGCCTAACTACCAACCTTTGGTTTTGACTACTGTATGACAAGCACCGCCACACACATGACTTTTGAAAGAAAGAAACTCTCAGATGAAGAGCTGATTTCGTTATACGAATCCATCCTCAAACCGCGAATGATTGAGGAAAAAATGTTGATCCTACTACGTCAAAACAGGATAAGCAAGTGGTTTTCCGGAATCGGCCAGGAGGCCATCTCCGTCGGTGTGGTTCAGGCACTGGAAAAAGACGAATACATTCTTCCTATGCACCGGAATCTCGGCATTTTCACTGGAAGAGATATTCCGTTGGCAAAGCTGTTCAAACAATGGGAAGGGAAAAAAGGCGGCTTTACCAAAGGACGGGATCGCTCTTTTCACTTTGGAACCAATGAGCATCACATCGTTGGAATGATTTCACACCTCGGGCCGCAAATGGGAGTGGCAGACGGAATCGCACTGGCACATAAACTGAAAAAAGAAAAGAAAGTAACCGTCGTTTTTTCAGGCGATGGCGGGTCATCAGAAGGCGATTTTCATGAATCCATCAATGTGGCAGCTGTATGGCAACTACCCGTGATTTTTGTGGTGGAAAACAATGGATATGGCCTGAGTACTCCATCCGATGAACAGTTCCGTTTCAAAAACTTTGTCGATAAAGGTCCGGGTTATGGAATTGAATCTGTGAAAATAGATGGCAACAACCTTCTGGAAGTGTATCATACCGTCAAAAAATGGGCTGCTGATATCCGGAAAAACCCAAGGCCATTGTTACTGGAAGCCATTACGTTCCGGATGAGAGGTCACGAAGAAGCCTCCGGGACAAAGTATGTTCCGCAGCATCTGTTTGATGAATGGAAACCGAAAGATCCGGTTGAAAACTTCGAAACCTGGCTTCTGGAGCTTGGCATTCTTACCGAAGATAAACAAAAGAAAATCCGGGCATCCATAAAGAAAGAAATTGAATCAGGCCTGGAAGAAGCCTTTGCTGAACCGTTGCCAGAACAGAAAACAGAGGAAGAACTGGAGGATATGTACATGGCGTTCGAACCAAATACGTCCGAACCAGACCGAAACTCCGGAGACGAAAAAAGATTGGTGGATGCCATTCAGGAAGGTTTGGGCCAAAGTATGGAACGCCATCCGAACCTTGTTCTGATGGGTCAGGATATTGCAGATTACGGCGGCGTGTTCAAAGTAACGGAAGGTTTTGTAGCCCGGTTTGGAAAAGACCGCGTTCGAAATACACCTTTGTGTGAATCTGCTATTGTTGGGACCGGACTCGGACTCTCCATCAAAGGAATTAAATCAATGGTTGAAATGCAGTTTGCAGATTTTGTTACCTGCGGATTCAACCAGATTGTGAACAACCTCGCGAAAAGTCATTACCGCTGGGCGCAGAACGCCGATGTGGTTGTTCGGATGCCAACCGGCGCCGGAGTTGCTGCCGGACCATTCCATTCACAAAGCAATGAGGCCTGGTTTTTCCACACGCCCGGCCTTAAAATCGCGTATCCATCCACCCCTTTCGATGCGAAAGGCCTTTTGAATATGTCGTTTGAAGATCCCAATCCGGTGATCTTCTTTGAACACAAAGCCATGTATCGCTCTGTGAGTTCGCGGGTACCTTCCGAATTTTACACCATTCCATTTGGAAAAGCCAGGATCGTCAAAAGCGGAACAAAAGCCACCATCGTAACATACGGTGCTGCTGTGCATTGGGCTGCTGCTGAAGTTGAAAAACTAGGATTGGATGTTGAAATCCTCGATTTGCGGACCTTGCTCCCATATGACAAAGACTCTATTTCCGATTCTGTGAAAAAGACAAACCGGGTGATGGTTCTTCATGAGGATTGCATTACCGGTGGTATCGGCGCTGAAATTGCCGCCTGGATTTCAGAAGATCTGTTCCATTATCTGGATGCTCCTGTTGTTCGCCTGGGGTCTATGGATACAGCTGTTCCATTTGCACCGACATTGGAAAAGGGGTTCCTGCCACAAACGAAAATCGCTCAAAAACTTCAAAGCCTGCTTGCTTACTAACACATTACGAATGACTGAGAAAAGAACGGAACTATCGAACCTGGGCGAATTTGGACTGATTGAGCGCATTGCAGAGAAATTTGAAAACACCCAGCCCGGAACCAAACTGGGAATCGGGGACGATGCTGCTATTATTTCGGTACCGTCCGGAGAACAACTGGTGATTTCAACCGATCTTCTGGCAGAAGGTATCCATTTTGATCTGTCCTTCACACCGTTGCATTTACTTGGGTACAAAGCAGTGGCAGTGAATCTCTCGGATATTGCAGCGATGAACGCCATTCCCAGACAGATTCTTGTATCAATTGCACTCAGTAACCGTTTTTCTCTTGAAGCAGTCGACGCTCTATATGAAGGAATTAAGCAGGCCTGCAAAGAATACAATGTAGACCTGATCGGAGGAGACACAACTTCTTCGCGATCAGGACTGGTATTATCAATAACAGCTGTAGGAACCCAGAAACCTGACAGGATTGTAAAGCGGTCAGGAGCAAAAAACGGGGATCTGGTTTGTGTGACCGGAGATCTGGGTGCTGCCTACCTGGGTTTACAAATTCTCAGCCGGGAGAAAAAGGTTTTTGAAGTGGACCCGGATATGCAACCGGAGTTGAATGAAGACCATACTTATCTGATTCAAAGGCAACTAAAAGCAGAAGCCCGAACCGATCTGGTCTATGAATTTGCGGAGAAAGGAATTATCCCGACTGCCATGATGGATGTGTCGGATGGTCTGGCTTCAGAACTCCTTCACATCTGCAAACAGAGCAATGCTGGCGTCCATATTTTTCAGGACAAACTCCCTATTGAAAATGTTACACGCCTGGCTGCCAGCGATTTTGGATTATCACCCGTGACCTGCGCAATGAACGGCGGAGAGGATTATGAATTGCTGTTCACTGTTCGGCAGGAAGACTACGACAAGGTGTTGAAACTGGAAGATGTGAGTATCATTGGAGTGATAAGGGAAGCCTCCGCGGGGAAAAAACTGGTATTAAACAGTGGGCAATCGGTGGATATTACCGCCCAGGGCTGGCAACATTTTTAGTACAAGTTACTTTCCAAAGGATGGTACATCGTCATCCAGTTCTTTTTTCAGATCGTAGTGTTTCGCATAAAAAACGGCGTATTCATTTATCGCCTTCGACTTATACAACAACTGAAGATTCTCCTGAGTCACAAGCAATAGTGTTGGTTTAAACTGCTTGAAGTCCTTTTTAAACGGACCAGCCTCCTGCACCTTTTTCAGATAATACATCGATTGAATTTTGGATGGAAGCTCCTGAATTTTGATCATCACGTGCTTGTTGTCACCAAATGGAAGTGATGTTACCTGAAGGTTTTCACCAGGGTAAAATTTCATGTTAAAATCCGAAAATGCTGCCAGAATCTGCGCCTCCGGAATATCCATTGTTGGAATCAAGGCAAGAAAATACTGCTTCTTCATGACATCTTCCTTGAACTCAGGTACTTTGTTTGGCTTTGAAGCCGATGCTGTCAGATTACTGTCCACAGGAGCGGCTGGTGCATTGCCTTTTTCGGCGTTTTTCAAACAAAGATTCGCAAATTCAACCAGATCGGATTTGGGGAAATCAACCAGAAAACGATTCAAAGCCACTTTGTAGGATGGAATATCAACAGTCTTTGCTGTAATCAGCGCTTCCAGAATGGCGAGTTTGTCTTCGAAATCTGACTTCGGGAAACGGGTCCGGATGTTGTTGATTCCGTTGCTCGCTTCAATATACATATTCGATTTATACTGATCAAAGACCGTCTTGTACAATCCTGAAATGATTTCATTTCTCTGCTTATTTTCAATCAGATAATTCGGATTCAGAATCAATTTTGCGAAAACAGATTCCGGATGATTTTTCAGAAGCAAGTCCTTGCACCGGTCATAATCAGCCTGGCGGGAAGACTTCTTATACAACATGCAAAGATTGTAAAGGGCCTCCGGCACCTTCTCATACCGGGGAAAATCGGTCACATCCCGTTCAAGTGAGGCAATGGCAAGACCTGGTTCTTCCAGTTTCTGGTCATAAATTCTTCCGATTTCAAACAATGCCACTTCCAGTTTCGCATTGGATGCCATGAGCTGGTCATCACTAAACGGGATGTCTTTCAGATATGGCTGACGCTCCTGTGCGAGAGTGAGTTTCACCTCTTTTTTATCTCCCTTTCCATCCTTCTCTGCATTTTTCAACGGATCAGATCCAGCCGTTTCATCTTTTTTCTTCGCTGAATCACCCGAAGCCACAGGATCACTATCATCAAATTCGCTTTGCTTATTACTTCTTCGCCAGTTGTCTTCAAGCTTACGGTTGCCCCACTTTTTCTTGAAATCCATTCGACCATTGGCTACAGCTACCAGATTTGAGAAATACCATTCACCACCTGCCACCGGACCTGGGCTGCTCCCGGTTTTCCCTCCAGCCAGGTTGTCGAATGCCGAATTATCTGCCGGATCATTGCCGTTTGCCATGTCAGCGGCCTGCTTTTTAGCCAGCCGGTCGGCTTTCTCAAGCTTTTCCTTTTCGTCCCGAATCTTTTTATCAATCAACGAATACAACCGGACGGTATCCATTTTTGCCAGTTTCTGCAAACTGTCTTCTTTCTGGATGGTATAGTAATGGGTTACAAATTCCGTCAGGATCTTTTGGCGGCGTGCAACGAATTTGTAGTTGTCGTCAGCTGAATCGAGCCCCAGCATTGTACTGTCGTAGTACTTTTTGGCCCAATCAAAACTCTTCAATGGATTGTAATGCAATTCAGCAAGTTTCAAATAGGTATAAGGCTTCTGGCCTGTAGGTGTCTTGCTTTTCTTCAGACTTGTACGCAAGTGCGCAAGTCCCTGAGGCATATTATTCTGCTTAATTTCAAAAAGCCCCATTTCATAATATACACGATCCAGATAGTCTTCGAACTTCAGGTCGGTGGTCATTCGTTTGAAGTTCTTGCGAATTTTCCGAAGTTGTTTTTCATCGGAAACGGCCACTACCTGAGCCATATTCAACCGGGTATAAAACTCAAGTTCAAAACTAGGCCAGCAACGAAGGACAGTTTTGTAGGACTTGTATGATTCATCATCATGCTTGAATTTCTGGTTAAGTTGCCCCAGAACAAAACTCAATCTTCCTTTCTCCCTGCTTCTGGAACTTAACTGAACTCCCATAGACATGTAATCCAGCATCTTTTGGTAGTCCTTTTTCTTGTGATAATAATATGCAAATGCAAGTGCTCCCTGCCGAAGATTTTCTTTGCTAAGCGTTTCCTTTTTGAGGTAGGCAATCACCGATTTGGCATTGGATATATCACCCATCCGGGTATAGGTGATTAAAAGCCAGATGACAGCATTGTGCTTCACATCCTGGTCTGTGAATTTGGTATTGATGAATTTGAATGTCTGTATGGCATTCTCCCAATCCTCCTTGTAAAACCGGGCCTTACCAATCAACAGGTAACAATCGTCTACCCACTTTGAATTTTTATGTCGTTGAATCGGGATGGACGCTTTTTTGATAATCTCTTCCATGGAGGCATTTGCAGAAGCCGCAGAGCCTAAAGGTGGAAACGGAAACACATCGAGAACCCGGTTGTAATTGTCCTTGTAAGAAGAAAGCTGGGTATCTTCAAACTCTTTCATTTTCTCTCTTGCAATAAAATAGCCGTTGTAATGAGCCAGTGTATTATGCCATGCGAGAGAAGTCCATGTCTTTTTTTCGACCGAACAGGAATGAGAAAAGAAAACGACCACCAACAAAATCAACATTCTGGCAGACGAAATCGCCCGATTGTTCAGCCTTCTGAAGAAGCGGAACAAGGATTTCTGAGAATCCAGGGCGTTCAGGTGATCCGGGCGTCTGCCTGTTTTCAATTGATCTGTTGATGTTAGAATAATCGGGCCCAAAAATAGGCTCATTTTACCGAGTTCAAATAGATAGTGTGTTCAATTCCTGACCAGAAGAGGAAGAAAGGTCGTAAATATCAGGAAATATGTCAGTTTTGCAGTTGCTTTTCTGCTTCATTTCTGTGATGAATTTCATTCGGACAGGTCTTACAATTCTTTTGGTTTTGGTCAGTGCAACCATCAACGCAGATGGGATCACTTCAATTGCAAAAACGAACAAACTTATTTCGAAGGCAGAATCTGCAATGAAGTCCCGGGATTTCAAAACGGCGATCGATTCCTATGAAAAAGCGTTGGCCGAAAATCCGGAACTTCCCGGACAGATTTACATGAACCTCGGCCACGCCTATTTTGAGGTAAAAAATGAAAAAAAGGCTCAGAAAAATTATCTGACAGCAGCTGCTAATATACCTTCTCCCTCAATGAAATCAATTGCTTTCCAGCAGGTTGGAAACATTTTCTTTGGAAACAAGAACTACAAAGAGGCAATGGACTGGTACAAAAAAAGCCTTAAAACAAACCCATCTAACACCAGTGCACGATTCAATTATGAACTTGCCTATAAACTAAACAAGCAAAAGGAAGAGGAGGAGAAAAGGAAGAATCCAGATCAAAACCCTTCTCCAGAAAAGGATAAGCAAAATCCCCGGGATGAAAAGAAACCAAAATCCGGAGAATCGAAGGAAGAAAAGCAACAACCAAAATCAGAAGAAAAACAACCTGGAAAGGAAGAAAAACAAAAAGGCCCTCAAACAGGAAGTAAACAACCAGAAAACAAACCCGGTCAACAGCAGCCAGGAGAAAAAACTTCAGAAAGTGACGCCAGGCAGGAAAAAGGACAGGAAAAAAAGCCGGATGAAAAAGGTGAAGACGATGGGGCCAAAAAAGACAAGGAAACCAATATGGATGATCCGGAAGCACAACGAATGGACCGAAAAAAGCTCCAGGAAGCTGGGTTAAGTGAGATGCAGGCACGAAATCTCCTTCAGGCCATGAGGCAAAATGAAGTAAAATATCTTCAGCAAAGGCGGTACAAAAGTCAGAAAGGTGGATCAGACAAAGATCGCCCGAAATGGTAAGAGCTTTTCTATTCTTCTCCGGTGAGTATTCGAAGCTTTTCAACAAGCAATTTCTTCTTTTCTCGTGAAATCGGAAGAATATCTCCGTTTTTCAATTCTACCACAAATTCTGTTTTATCCAGCCTCACAATCTGGTATATAGAAACGAGATGCGAGTGATGAATCCTGACAAATCCGCAATACTCCAACTGACTTTCAAAATGCCCCAGATGTTTACTGGATAGGATTCTTTCTCCAAAATCTCCATACACCCAGGTGTAGTTCCTATCGGATTCAAGCCTGAAAATTTTTTGTGAAGGTAAAACTCTTGTGCCATCTGTGGTTTGAAGCGCAACCATTTGTGCTGTATCGTATGGAGCAAGAATTTGCCTGACGCGTCCAATCGCACGTGCCAGCATTGGAGAGGTCAAAGGTTTAACCAAATAGTCTGCCACACCGTATTTAAAAGCATCCAGTGCCAGGTTGGGGTAGGATGAGGTCACAATAACTTCAAAGTCATGCTTTTCGGCAGACTTGAAAATATCAAACCCATTTGAATTGACCATTTCCAGATCCAGAAAAACCAGTCTTGGTTTCCGTTTTTTCAGTAATGTAACAGCCTCCTCAATACCCTCTGCTTCTCCCACCACCTGTACAAGGTCTGTGAAATTTTCAAGCAGGCAACGGATTGAAAATCTCGCTCCTTCTTCATCGTCAACTATGATGCATTTTAATGCCATATGAGATTCAAAAAGCTTGGGGAATGACAAAAATACAATTGCAGGCTTGAAAAAAAATCATTTGGGGTAACCCACACTTTTGCTCTGATTTCAATGGATGGGAAGATTTTGGACTATGGAAATAAGCTGAATGGTAGTGATTTATAGCCATTGTAATGATTGGAGTGTATTGTCATACATGGATCAGTATCCGTGTATCTGAATACAAAGATCAAAAAAATCCTGATTATTTCCTGCCACTCTACCAAAGAAAACCAATGCATGATTCAATTCAGAAGAATACCGGCAATTGCCTCAGTATTTATGAATCTCTTCACCCTTCAGTAAAATTGTGAAAACTGCCCAATTCAGGCCTGAGCCGGAAAAACAAAGTCGGCACAAATTCAAATTTTGCAGTTGACTGAGGCCATCTGAACTCCCAAAAACTCATTCACCCAACAGGAAAATCACGTCATTTTGATCAAAAAATAGCGGCTGGATAATAAAATCTACCAACCGTTAAATCTGAACACCTAATCTAAATTTCGTTTTTCATATTTGACACATGGATCAAAAGAGGTTCTGCAGCAAGTCAGGTTGGAAATTGTATTTGCCTGTGTGTTCTCTTCTTCCATAACTAAATGAATTGAGTATTGTGAAGCCGTATTTGTTTTTCAGAGAACCAACTGCCGTACACAGTATTCATAAACTATTGAGGAAACGCATTTAAAGGGATAGGTCCTTTAACAGACCCATCCTTTTAAGTGCTCCTCTTCCTGATGACATTCAAACAATTTGAGCTAATATCAAACCCTTATCCTTCTCTATCAGATAAAAGTCTGGCCTTCAGTGGTCAGGCTTTTTTTTTGATCTTCCAGCTCTGCCAGATTTCCATGCTGAGCACCAGGCCCTATCTTTACGCATCCGAACACCAAATGGAAACACGAGAATCGCATACGCAAAAGCTGAAAGCAATGTACGAATCAGCTCCAGTCAACCAGATCCACTTCAAAGGAACCCGGATTCTATTTGAAACTGACCACGTCGAAATTTCCTGTGAAACAAACCCCAGCCATCACCATGCAGGGGGATCAGTGCATGGCGCTGTTGCATTTAAGTTGTTGGACGACGCCGCATATTTTTCATGCCAGATGCTTGAGATGCAGTTTTTCTTACTGACAGCTTCGTTTCAGATTCATTTTGTGAGGCCTGTCACAACAACCCGGATAACTGCCATCGGACGGATCCGGCAGAAATCAAAAAATCTCTTTGTCGCGGAAGCCCGGTTGTTTGATGAACGTAAAAAAGAACTGGCCTTCGGGACCGGAAGTTTTATGAAAAGTACAATGGAACTTTCATCCCTGGAAACTTATGATTAGCCCATTTCTATTACGACACCGTCTGTGAGGGGATGCCCCACACAAGTGAGTACGTAACCTTCTTCTATTTCCTCATCCGAAAGGCCTTCCCTTTCGTCCATGTGAACCTTGCCACTCAGGCACCTGCCCCGACAAGCGGTACAAAGGCCACTCTGGCAGCTATATGGCATATCAACGTCTTTATCCAGAGCAGCATCCAGAATGGTTTTTCCTTTCGGAATGATCACCTGATACGATTTTCCATCCAGCTGAATCTCAATGGAACGATCGCGAATTTCCATTTCCACTACTGCCGCTTCTTTGGCAGCTTCATCAATGGAGGATGTAAAGCTTTCGCGATGAATATTTTCCTTTTTTACTCCCTGTTGGGAAGCAACTGCCGAGGCAACATCCATCATTCCCACAGGTCCACACATAAAAACCTGGGTTTCTTCGAACGGGCTAACTGGCTTGAGATATTCCAACGTATGCATAATCAGTTCTTCGTCGATTCTGCCTCGTTCACCAAACCATTGATCATCGGGCTGGCTCAGACAATGAACCACTTTAAAACGGGATGGATACTTGTCGCAAAGGGCCTGAATGGAATCCTTGTAAATGATATCCGGACGGGTTCTGTTTCCAAACATGAGGGATACATAACTCTGAGGCTCTGACATAAGGATGGTTTTCAGCATTGAATACACGGGTGTGATTCCACTTCCGGCTGCATACAACATAAACCAGCGTTTTTTAGAGGAGTGTGGCCGGAAAACAAAATTGCCCATTGGTGGCATAACTTCAAGAACAGATCCAGCTTTGACCTGTTCAAAAATCCAGGTACTCATTTTACCTTCCGGAACCTTTTTTATGGTAACCGCCAATGGTTCGCCAGCTACAGGTGAAGAGCAAAGACTGTACGCTCTTCTGATGGATTCGCCTTGAATACTGGCTTTGATCGTTAAGAACTGGCCTGATAAATAATCGGCAAACCGGGGATGATTCTCAAACACGAGACTCACGCTATCAGGACTTTCCTGCCTTACTTCAGCAACCCGGAGCGAATAAAATTGGTGATCCATAAAAATGTTCTTCCCCGATCGGTTCCTGAACGGGGGCGCAAAAATAGAATCTGAACACCATTATCCGGTGGTTTGTTTCGGAATTAAACGAAGGTGATCAGGCTGAGTGGTGCAGAAAAAGCAGAAAACGTTGCTATTCCGCTAGTAATACCGGAAATAGGAAATCACAAAAACCCCGGAGATAATGAAGAAAATGGCAATCTTCTGTTGAAGCGAAAGGCGCTCACCATAATACAACTGTCCAAAGAAAATTGAAATCACCGGAGCAATCACGACAATCCCGGTGACGGTATTTATGCTGGCCTTATCCAATGCAATGGTATTGAACAATGAACCAATAGCCCCCAGAAATCCAATCAGTCCTATTACAAATGAATATTGCTTCCATTGACGGGACAGTTTCCATTTCGATCCTGGTGTTGCCGTGGTATCGTCCTTCGGCAAATGCGTTTCATCTTCATGTTCATCTTCAAAAATCCCCAATTGCCTCTTGAAACGATTTTCGGAAGAAGAATGCATGTAAAGCAGAATCAGGCTATGCCCGGCAGCCAGCACCAGAATAATTCCTTCCTGAATAAGCGAAAACAAGGCGGGACCAACGAAGGTCACAGCAAACCAGCTGTATCCAAAACTCACACCCCAGAATAATGCGGCCAGCAATGCATACCGGAATCCACTTTCTTTCAGAAGGACCAGATCCAGCTTACCATTACGCCAGTTCACCTTTAACATAATAAGTCCCAGAACAGTTAGCCCGATCCCAAAACCAGCGATGCCATTGATGAGGGCATTGTCCAGAATGATGATGTGGAGCAATAGGGTAAACAGTGTATTGGTGGATGAAACCGGCACCACAACTGAGGTGAGACCTTCTTTGGTGGCTTTGGCAAAGAAATAAAGTCCGAGATAGCTTAAAATGGAAATGCCAAATGTAGCCAGTACGGCATCGGTTGATATAAATGACCGCCTATCAGTGAAAAGATAATAAGGGAGAACAACCAGAAGGACAAAGAAATTCCGGAACAATATTGTACGGGCAGCACCAAAAACCTGTGTGGGACCTCTCCACAAACTATCGGCAAACCCAAAGCAAATCATGGATATAACCGAAGCCAGAATCCCGGCCGAGTTGTCCTGAAAGAAAGGTATGTATAATAGAAGTGGAATCAAATTGGATATGGTTATAGCAGGATAACAATACAAATGGTTATCTCACTCAAAATCAAATCAATCTGACCGGGATTCAGGTGAAGTAATGAAACCCGTTGATTTAATGGATTAATTACGGATTCGCCTTGCTGCAAAAATGGTCAATACACTGAATATCACGGTCGAATATCCCAGATACTCGTAGTGAACCAGTTGTCCGTCGGCATTTTTGTCTACTACCATTCCGGCAAGAAAAGCGGCTAAACCACTGGCAAGTTGCATCACAGAAGAGTTGAGGCTCATAAATCCTCCTCTATACTGACTTTGAACCGATCCGATGGTAAGAGACTGAGAAGGTACAAACCGCCCACCTGAGAAAATAAAAAACAAAGAAGTAAAGAAAAGAGCCACCCAAACCGGAACCGGCGGAAGGTTTGTAATGGCAATTTGAGGTATGAAAGCCAGTACCACCAGAAACGAAAATACTTTGACCGTTCCGTATTGATCCGCCATTTTTCCGATGTAAGGGCCCGTAAACAAAGTAAGAGCCCCACCAATCATGTAAATGTAACTTAGCTGAGACTCTTTAAACCCTACATTGGCAATCATATACGGGGAAAGAAAGGGAATCATTGTAAAGTGAGAGAATCCCACCAGTATTGTAAACAGAAGGGCAATTCTATGCTTTTTGATTGACAGCAATTCTACCAGAAAATGAAGGCTTCGGCTATGATTTTCGGGAGAGTCCAGGTGTTTGCGAACCGGAGGCAATTCATAAAAGGCGGTCCAGAAAACAAGAAAACCCATCACAGCAATCCCAAAAAAAGGTGATTCCCAGCCATATTGAGAAGCAGACCAAAGTCCAACCGGAACTCCCAGAACAGAAGCGGCAGAGAAACCCGTCATCACGAAACCGGTTGCTTTACCCCTGTTCTCAGGTGAAATCAGATCACCTACTATGCTTAGGACCTGCGACCCGATGATTCCACCCAAAAGTCCCGTCATAATGCGGGCTGCCAGAAGAAAATGGTAATCGGGAGCCAGTCCACAAACAGCCGTTCCCAGAATAAAACCGGAATAACAGGTAAGCAGAACCTTTTTTCGATCGAACCGATCAACGAAAAAAGTGCCGGTAAAACTGGCCACTCCTGCCGCAATTGTATAGGAAGCCACTAAAAGGCTGAATTGCTGGGGATTGATGGACAATTTTTTCATCAACTGATCTCCCATTGGCATCATGATCATAAAATCCATGATGTGGGTGAAGTTGATTGCAGCAAGAGAAAGAAGCAGACGAATCTCTTTGGGAGAAAGTTTTGAGTTACTCAAAGTAGTTATACAGTGTATTGAATATCAGGCATATCCCGCCATTTTATAAATTAAGTATCCTGCAATTTCGTGGATGAGAAGCCCCCATTTGTCCCAGGCACCATCGCTTGGAATGAAGGCTTTTTCTTTGTTAAAGCTGGGATCTGTAAAACGGAAATCAACAGGAAACATATCCACATCCAATCCTTGTTTCCGGAAACAGGCATGAGCCCGGCGGCAATGAAAAGCGGACGTAAACACTAAAACCTTTCCACCTGGAAAATGTTTGCGGATTATCGCGGCAGAAAATACAGCATTTTCATGCGTGTTCCGGGCTTTGGGCTCAAGAAGGATGTCGTTTGTATCAACATTGCAGGTCTTCAGGACATCACGTATTCGCTCTGCTTCTGAAGCGTCAATAAAATTGGGGATTCCGGATCCGCCTGAGGCCAGAATCGTTTTCACAATTCCCAACCGGTACAACAGCAGTGCATGCATCAACCGGTCCGATCCCTGACTGAGGTAAACCCGGTCACGAGGTTGTTTGGAAAGATCGGTGAAACCTCCCAGCACTACTGCCACCGCATACTTTTGCGTAACCTTATTTATCGGTATCACCGGATATTCCCACAAACGGTAGGCTCGGGTGGCCAGCCAGTCATTGCTAAACAACAAAAACAAACCAATTGAAAAACCCAGCAGCTTTTTCCTTCGGGTTTGGCTTTGGGTCAGAAATGCCCAGATAAGCAATCCCAGAACCCAGACCACCGGAAGAAGAAGATGCAGTAAGGTTTTGGAAAGCAGAAAAAACATAGGGCTGGAAACAGGCAGCAAAGGAAAGGAAACTTGAGCTGAATTCCGTCACAGATTCTGGCTTTGGGTATTGCACCATTTTCTCCAAATGAAAGCGGCACCCGATGCCCATAAACCTCCGATCAAATACCCAACTACTATATCTCCAACAAAATGGGCACCCAGGTAAATCCGGCTCCATCCTGTGATGAATGCCCAAACAAAAAGACCTCCGATGGCCGGAATTTTCTGACCAAGTAGTAGAAAAACAAATGTTGCCAGGGCAAAACTGTTGGCAGCGTGGGAGGAAGCAAATCCAAACTGACCGCCACAACCATCCGGCAAATGAAGAACAGGCTGGAGCAAAGGATCATGGCAAGGACGGAGTCTCTCAAACATTGGCTTTAGAACAGCAGAGGCAGTCTGATCCGAAAGTGCAATCAATGCCGCAATCATAACCAGTGACCGGTAAAAATCGGGTCGTCGCAAATGAGAAAAAAGAAGAAGGATAAGGGCACCATAAAATGGCAACCAAATCCATTTCTGCGACCACACAATCATAACCGGATCCAGCCATTTGGCATGAAGCTGGTTGATGACCAAGGTGAGGTCAGAATCCCATTGCAGAATTGTATCCATTGATACGGCAAAAATGGAGGGAATCCGGTGAATTTGTTAACAATTCTAAAGAAAGAAAAATTTTCAGTCCCTCCTCCCGCGGGAGTTCACTCCGTTGAAAGAGCAGATCGGGAACATGATAAATGGATACATCCACTCGTAATGGATGCGGGTCATTTTGTCATTTTCTCACTGCCAGTTTTTCACTGTAAGGCACTGGCATTTTGTTTGTCCAGACGCAATACTTGCAATCGAAAACTGTTTTAAGCTCAAATTTCAAAAGGACAATGAGAAAATTTGCTTCACTATTGGGAGCGGGACTGGCAGGAAGCCTGATCACGCTCGGAACCTACAAAGGCCTTGATATGGACCACAAAGAGGTGGTCTTCCAGAAGGCATCGGACGAGACAGCATACCAGCTGGCATCTTCCATTCCAACGGCTGCTGAACTTGATTTTTCGGTTCAGGCTGAAAAAGTGACACCAGCTGTGGTAAACATCAAAGCCAAACAAATGGTAGCCTCCATGCCGCAGAACGATATGTTCCGCGACTTTTTCGGAGGGTCTCCATTTTTTCAGCAACCACAGGGCCAGCCACAGGAACGGGAAAGTTCCGCTACCGGATCTGGTGTCATTATTTCAAAGGACGGCTACATTGTGACCAACAACCATGTGGTTGCCGATGCAACCGAACTTGAGGTTTCGCTCAGCGACAAACGAACGTATAAGGCAAAGGTGATCGGCACAGACCCGTCAACAGATCTGGCTGTGATTCAGATCAAAGAAAACAATCTGCCGGTGCTGGCATTTGGAAATTCCGATGCAGCCAAAGTTGGGTCCTGGGTACTGGCAGTGGGGAGTCCCTTTAATTTAACATCAACGGTAACTGCAGGGGTTATTTCGGCTAAGGCCCGAAACATTTCCATCTTACGGGAGAAATCTAATGTGGCGGTGGAATCGTTTATTCAGACGGATGCTGCCATCAACCCAGGCAATTCGGGCGGTGCGTTGGTAAATCTGAACGGTGATCTGATCGGAATCAACACTGCCATTGCCTCACCAACCGGATCGTACAGTGGTTATGGATTTGCCGTTCCGGTAAATCTGGTGACCAAAGTGGTAGAAGACATCATCAAATTCGGATCGGTGCAAAGGGGATTTCTGGGAATCGTGATCCGGGATCTGGACGGAACGCTGGCTAAGAAAAAAGACCTCAACATCTCCGAAGGTGTTTTGGTTGACAGCGTGAATAAGGAAAGTGCCGCCAAAGATGCTGGTGTTCTGAAAGG
Organism: Catalimonadaceae bacterium; assembly: GCA_036759185.1. Classification (GTDB taxonomy): domain Bacteria; phylum Bacteroidota; class Bacteroidia; order Cytophagales; family Flexibacteraceae; genus CAMDMI01. Next base: position 29,051 of record DAIOVD010000017.1, read on the forward strand.
TGACGTGATTGTAAAAGTGGGTGGCAAGGATGTGAATTCGGTTGCAGAATTACAGGAACAGATCGCTCGGCACCGGCCGGGAGACAAAGTGTCCCTCACACTGAACCGGGAAGGAAAAGAGATGGTGGTGACAACTGTCCTGAAAAACAAAGAAGGCAAATCCGAGGTTGTGAAATCGGAGCGCAAAGAGATATTTGAAGTACTGGGTGCCGAGTTTACTGACCTCACCGTCAAAGAAAAAAAAGCAGCCAAGGTGGAATCCGGAGTGAAAGTGAACAAGATTTTCTCAGGAGGAAAAATCCGGACACAGACGGACATGAAAGATGGATTCATCATCACCAAAGTGGACAAGCAAACAGTTGGTTCAGCTAAAGAACTGGCTGCTTTACTGGAAAAGAAATCGGGAGGAGTAATGATCGAAGGGGTTTACGAGGACCTTCCCGGCAACTATTACTTTGCCATTGGGCTATAATTAAACTACTTGACGAACTGAAAGACCGGCCTCAAAGGGCCGGTTTTTTATTACTGGAATCCTGAGTATCAAAACCCTGGCCAATATGAGTTCACTGAAACGAGGGAATCGAAGCAGGAAAAGTGAATCCAGTTTTTTTATCTATCAATCTTCTGCTTTAGGCTGCTTTATATTGCCCCCACTATTTAGTTCGATGGGTGATTCAGAACACCTTTGATTTTGAGGATGTCAATCATTCTGTCAGTTCTCAACTCCCGTCCCACTCCTGTTAAGTGGTATTTTGTGTCATAGAACAAGGTATCGGCATAGACAAAATCAGATTCAGAATTCAGAATCGGCACATGAATGCCCTTCTTCACATCCGCCGTAATTTTACGAAGGGCTGCCTGATTTGAATTGAAATTCGATTGGGGATAACAAGGGAACAAATAGTACACCTTTACATCTGATTCCTTCGCAAAATCATAAAATGAGTTGATGGCATCGATTCCTTTCCATGGTTCGTACCGGAAAGGTTTCACCAACCTTGGATCATAAAAAGATCGCAACCCAATGTGGGCGACAACATCACCATACTTGTTAAAAGCCGAGCGCTTATAAATGGGATTGTTCTCTACCTGTATTGAATCGGTCCTGCCAAGCCCACCCGAAAATATCTTTTCAATTCCTTCTTTGGTTTCGCCGATTAAAAGGCTGATTCTTTCTGGAAAAGATGGATTGCAATAGTCCCTTGATTCGGGAAACAAATCGCCTACATACCGTTTCAAATCCGGTTGCCCTTCCATATCCAGCTGATGCTCAATTGATAACAGAACAATGTCACCTTTACGGATTGAATGGCGAAGTTCACCTAGCATAAACTCCAGTCCCATGCCACCATGCAATCCCAGATTCACAACCGGAATTCCAAACTCCTTTTCCAAACGGGCACTGTTCACACCAAACGCCAGATTCGAACCTCCGCCCAAAATGACACGCGGTCCTTTGATTGATTGCAGCCGGGCGTGCTTATCTGGCAAACCTCCCATAAAACCATTCGGATTGGGCTCAGTTTCCGGCTGAACACCGAGCACCAGAATCACCACCAAAAACAGCGGCAACAAAAATAGGATCAGGTTTCGCCAGAGTAAACGCAACATCAAAACTGGAAATAGATAAACTGTTGTTCCTTACCTCCAAACCAGAAAATGGCAAAGACTATGGAATAATAAAACGCATACCGGAAGGGCTTTTTCCACTGGAGTCCCATTCGGGAAATGGCAAACTGATTTTCTCTTCCCAGCCATTCAACTACCAGAAATATCAGTAGAATGGGAATGATGGTAAAGTATGGCTCAAATTGGGAAAGGACAAGGAACGAACCCGGATGTGCAAGCATCCCGGAAATGTAAGCAAGAGCATCTGACACCGAATCGGCTCTGAAAAATATCCAGGCAAATACGGTAAGTGAAAAAGTCAACACCACCGAAAACGCTTCTTTGAAAGTCGGGAACAAACGTCCGGCCGCCACGATGTCCAGATTTGCCCGGTTGGTCTGGAACAAAATGGAGGGCATTATGAACAAGGCATTGAGGAAACCCCACATGATAAATGTCCAGTTGGCTCCATGCCAGAAGCCACTGACAATGAAAATAATAAATGTATTCCGCACTCGTGACCAGTTTCCACCCTTACTGCCACCAAGGGGGATGTAGAGGTAATCCCGGAACCAGGAAGAAAGAGAAATATGCCACCGCCTCCAGAATTCGGCTATGTCACGGGAAAAATAAGGGAAGGCAAAATTCCGGAGCAATTCCACTCCAAACAACCGGGCAGTTCCCAAAGCGATATCGGAGTAGCCAGAAAAATCACCATAAATCTGAAAAGCAAAAAATATGGCGCCCATTGTAAGGACCGCTGAAGAGCTGGAACCTGGCTCTGCAAAAGCAGCATTCGCAAAGGCAGCACAATTATCTGCAATGACAATCTTTTTAAATAAACCCCACAAAATCTGGCGGAGACCATCTACTGATTTGTTGTAGTTAAAAACCCGTTCAGACTTTATCTGTGGCAATAAATGGGTTGCCCGTTCAATCGGACCTGCCACAAGCAGAGGGAAAAACGAAACAAAAACAGCATAGTCTACAAAACTCTTTTCAGGAGGTATCCGTCCTTTGTAAATATCGATTACATACGAGAGTCCGTGGAAAGTATAAAAGGAAATTCCGACAGGCAGGATTACCTGTAAACTGGAGGGGTGAACGTCAAAACCGATTCCGGATACGGCTTCAGCAAAGGAACTGGCGAAAAAATTATAGTATTTGAATGTTCCCAGAAAGCCCAGATTGATTCCGACACTTAACCAGAACCAGAATTTGCGTATACCTCCGGAAACGGCATTCGCCATTTTAAGGCCAGTGTAGTAATCCAGAAATGTGGAAAAGATCAAAAGGAATAAAAACCTGTAATCCCAGCAGGCATAAAAATAATAGCTGGCAATCAGGAGTAGAATATTCTGGATTTTGACTTTACCAGCTGTTGCATACCAATATAGGATGTACACAACCGGTAAAAACAAAGCAAATTGAATCGAATTAAAGAGCATTCTTTTATGGTAAGAACCCTGGAATCAGAGCAACCTCAATAGTAGGTCAATCATTGAATCCAGAAGTCCTGAATCGGCCGGATCCGGGAAATTCAAGACCTTCTTAAATATTCTGAAAGTTAAAAAAGACGATCAGAATATAAAATGATGTGAATAGATCAGAAACGGATCGTGGCAAAAATAGAAAAGGAAATCCGGAACGGGAAAAAATGACAGAATTTGTGATGAGAAGCCTGAGCTTCCTGTTATGGCAACATGAATACTACAAGAGTTGCCATTCCCTCCACATAGGCATTGACAAACCACTAACCACTAACCACAAACCACTAACCCTTCTTACTGCCTCACCCCGTTCAGCAACTCAATTGCCTTTTCGATGCTTTTGACACCTTCGAATTTGAGCATGAGCTTCTGCCCCACTTCCTTCAACACGCACTGCCCCTGATTGATCTGCACATAGTCGAGCACTTTGCCGAATGCCTCCGATTGAAAAAAGGCTGACTGCTGATTGGAAATGAAATAGCCACGCAGGTTGTTGTCCTTCAGAATCAGCTTTTCAAAGCCCAGTTCGACGGCAACCCACCGAAGGTGCACCGACAACATCAATTGGCGAACTGGCTTGGGAAGCGGCCCAAACCGATCCACCAGATTCTTTTCGAATTCCACCAGCTGAGCCGTGGTTTTGAAATCGTCGAGTTGGGTATACAACCCCAGACGCTCGGTGATGTTCCCAATATAGGTCTCCGGAATGAGCAACTCCAGATCGGTTTCGATGACGCAATCTTCCAGCACCGGTTTAATCGCAATCTCGTTGGCAAACAGCGCTTTGAATTCCGTCTCCTTCAGTTCCTGAATGGCTTCATCCAGTATCTTGTGATAGGCTTCAAAGCCGAGATCGGTAATGAAACCACTTTGCTCTGAACCCAGCAAATCGCCGGCACCCCGGATATCGAGATCCCGCATGGCCACTTTGAAACCGTCACCCAGATCGGAAAATTCCTCCAGCGTGTTCAACCGTTTCCGTGCATCGGCAGTGAGCAAGCTCATCGGCGGTGTAAACAAATAACAATACGCTTTCCGGTTGCTGCGACCCACACGACCCCGCATCTGGTGGACATCCGAAAGTCCGAACATGTGCGCCTGATTGATAATCATCGTATTGGCATTCGGAATATCGAGACCACTTTCCACAATGTTGGTCGACACCAGCACATCGTAATCGCCATCGATAAAGCGGAGCATCACATCTTCCAGCTTGCTGCCTTCCATCTGACCGTGCGCCACAGCCACTTTCGCATCGGGTACCAGTTTCAGAATGGTGTTGGCAATCGTATCCAGATCACCAATCCGGTTGTGAATGAAAAATACCTGCCCTCCCCTTTGCAACTCATACCGGACGGCATCGCGAAGGATGGTTTCCGAAAAAGTGTGAACTTCCGTCGTTACAGGTTGTCGGTTGGGCGGCGGTGTGGCAATAATGCTTAGATCACGGCTGCCCATGAGCGAATATTGGAGTGTCCTTGGAATCGGAGTGGCGGTCAACGTGAGGTTGTCCACATTCACTTTGATCTCCTTCAGTTTCTCTTTTGCCTTCACGCCAAACTTTTGTTCTTCATCCACAATCATCAGACCCAGATCCTTGAATTCCACCTTTTTACCCAACAACATATGGGTTCCAATGAGAATATCGATCTCGCCTTTCTTCACCCGCTCAAGGGTTTTGTTCACATCGGCCGTGGATTTAAACCGGTTGATGTACTCCACATTGCAGGGCAGTTTAGACAATCGTTCCCGGAACGTTTTGTAATGCTGCATGGCCAAAATGGTGGTCGGCACCAAAACGGCCACCTGTTTGCTGTCGTTCACCGCTTTGAATGCAGCCCGGATGGCCACTTCTGTTTTCCCAAA
>DAIOVD010000018.1:0-16189 GCA_036759185.1 Catalimonadaceae bacterium
GTAATTTCTTCTTGGTAAGAAGTTCGTTGATGTAACCCACTTCTTCCGGAACACAAAGGTTGAACAAAACAAGACCAGAAACAGTCTCGATGATTCTGTATTCCAGTTCGCCCTGAGAATTCTTCACTTTCACCCGTACTTTAATGTACGCATGCTTGTTCAGTTGCTTTTCGTTCATGGCAATCACCACTTCTTCCATAGAATAGAAGGTTCTTCCTTCTCCTTCTACAAGATGATCTGGTGTTCCTCTGCGGCCTTTTGTGATGTAGTATAGACCAAGAACCATGTCCTGAGAAGGTACTGTAATTGGAGCACCGTTCGCAGGGTTGAGGATGTTGTGAGAGGCAAGCATCAAAAGAGATGCTTCCAGAACTGCTTCATGACCAAGTGGTACGTGTACCGCCATCTGGTCACCGTCAAAGTCAGCGTTGAAGGCCGTACAAACAAGAGGGTGAAGCTGAATTGCTTTTCCTTCAATCAGTTTTGGCTGGAACGCCTGGATACCCAAACGGTGTAGAGTCGGAGCCCGGTTCAAAAGAACAGGGTGTCCTTTCAATACATTTTCAAGGATGTCCCAAACAACCGGATCTTTACGATCAACGATTTTCTTGGCAGACTTAACTGTTTTTACAATTCCTCTTTCAATGAGTTTGCGGATAATAAACGGCTTGAATAGCTCAGCCGCCATTTCCTTTGGAAGTCCGCACTCATGAAGTTTCAGTTCAGGTCCTACCACAATAACGGAACGACCAGAGTAGTCAACCCTTTTACCGAGGAGGTTCTGACGGAAACGTCCCTGCTTTCCTTTCAGCATATCCGAAAGTGATTTCAGAGCCCGGTTTCCTTCTGCCCGAACGGCATTTACTTTACGGGAGTTATCAAATAATGAATCAACTGCTTCCTGAAGCATACGTTTCTCGTTTCGGAGAATAACTTCAGGAGCTTTGATCTCGATAAGTCTTTTCAGACGATTGTTCCGGATGATTACCCTTCTGTAAAGGTCATTCAAATCGGAGGTGGCAAAACGACCACCATCCAACGGAACAAGTGGACGCAATTCCGGCGGAATCACAGGAACCATTTTAATGATCATCCATTCCGGTTTGTTTTCAATCCGGGTACGGGCATCACGGAAGGCTTCCACCACTTTCAGACGCTTTAATGCTTCTGCTTTTCTCTGCTGAGAAGTGTCATTGGCGGCAGCGTGACGAAGGCTGTATGAAAGATCATCCAGTTCAAGACGGGAAAGGAGCATTTCAAGACCCTCAGCACCCATTTTGGCGATGAATTTATTTGGATCTTTGTCGTCCAGCATCTGGTTCTCACGAGGGAGTTTCTCCAGGATGTCCAGATACTCATCTTCGGTCAGGAACTGAAGGTACTCAATTCCGTCTTCGGCTTTGATACCTGGCTGGATAACGACAAAACGCTCATAGTAAATAATCTGATCCAGTTTCTTGGTTGGAAGACCAAGAAGATAACCGATTTTATTTGGAAGTGAACGGAAATACCAGATGTGGGCAACCGGCACAACCAGTTCGATGTGACCCATTCTTTCCCGGCGCACTTTCTTTTCAGTAACCTCAACACCGCAGCGGTCACAAATGATTCCCTTATACCGGATTCGCTTGTACTTTCCGCAGTGACATTCCCAATCCTTCACAGGACCAAAAATTCGTTCACAAAAAAGACCATCCATTTCAGGCTTGTATGTCCTGTAATTGATGGTTTCCGGTTGGGTAACCTGCCCGTATGAACTCTCCAGGATTGACTCCGGTGAGGCGAGACTGATGGTTACTTTGGTAAAGTCCTGATTAAGCTTTCTGTTTTTTCTAAAGGCCATATGGTTCGTTTAGAGACGATTATCGGTTGCTGAGAAAATGAAAACACGTCGGAAAATATTCCCTGTAATTTCTTTGGTGGTCTTGAGTATTTTTCCCAAATTCCAAGGTTTCCCTAAAATAGCCTGCAAAATTAGGCATTCGCATTGGGTAATACAAAAGTTGGGCCAGAAATATTTAAAATAATTCCCGGAGGAAAAATCGGGATCCGTTTCACTCTTTTCGGAACCGGTTATCCCTTCCTGCATCTTCTGTTTTTGAAACATTCAATTCATTGGAATTGTTGTAAATGCCTTCCTCAATTTTCCTTTCCCGGTCTGACTGCTGGATTCTTTTCCCCAAATTGCGGGCCATATGGCGAAATCCAAATCCGTCTTCTTCTGCCAGAAATGTGGCTATGAATCCCCAAAATGGCTGGGCAAGTGCCCGTCCTGCAATGAGTGGAATACGTTTGTCGAAGAAATTGTCCACAAGGAAGCATCGCAGGGATGGTCACCCGCCAAACTTGTGAATGCGGGACAAAAACTGAAAAAAATTGACGACATCGGAGGAGAGAACGTAACCCGGATGGAAACCCGTGATCCGGAACTTTCCAGAGTTCTCGGAGGCGGAATTGTCCCAGCCAGCTTTGTGCTGATTGGAGGAGAGCCCGGAATCGGAAAATCGACACTCATGCTTCAGGAAGCTCTGGCATTTCCTGGACGGAAAGTACTGTATGTCAGTGGAGAAGAAAGCCACCAACAGATCAAAATGCGGGCCGACCGGCTGGGCATTGCCAACCACGAATGCTACATTCTGAGCGAAACGGAACTTACACAGATTCTGGGATATGCCATGGATCTCCAACCAGATCTTCTGATCATCGATTCCATCCAGACTCTTTATACGTCCAAACTTGAAGGTTCCCCAGGCTCTGTGTCGCAGGTGAGGGAATGTGCCGGCTCACTGCTTCGGTTTGCAAAGGAGGCCATGATCTGCACTTTTATCATTGGTCACATTACAAAGGACGGAACCATTGCCGGTCCAAAGCTGCTCGAACATATGGTCGATACCGTCCTTATGTTTGAAGGTGAAAGGCATCTCAACTATCGTATTCTCAGAACAATTAAAAATCGCTTTGGTTCGGCATCGGAACTCGGTATTTATGAAATGCATGGGGAAGGACTGAAGCCTGTTCTGAATCCTTCCGACATTCTACTCAGTCACCGTGATGACGAACTGAGTGGTGTCGCAATCAGTTCGATGCTGGAAGGAAACCGTCCGTTGATGATTGAAATTCAATCTCTGGTCACCCTGACTGGTTATTCCACACCGCAACGAAGCGGAACCGGTTTTGACGCCAGGCGATTGTCGATGTTGCTGGCAGTTCTGGAAAAACGGGGCGGATTTCGTCTGGGCAACCAGGATGTGTTCCTGAACATTGCCGGTGGACTGAAAGTGGAAGATCCTGCGATTGATCTGGCCGTTTGCATTTCGTTGATTTCTTCTCTTGAGAACAGAGTGATTCCCGCATCCGTTTGTTTTTCTGGTGAAGTCGGACTGGGTGGTGAAGTGCGGGCTGTGAACCGGATTGAAAACCGGATTGCGGAAGCAGAACGACTTGGCTTCAAAACCATGTTTATTTCCTCTTACAATTTCAGCAAAATCAAACCGGACAAATACAAGCTGGAAATTATCGGAGTAAAAAAACTCGATGACCTGATTGTGAAGCTATTTCTGAAGAAGAAATCCTAGGTTTCCTGAACCAACGGTTTTCCTTCTGAAGCTGCCGGCTGCTTTCCTTTCCAGAGCCAGTCGATCACATTGAGAAATGGTCCTGTCATCAACGTAGTTGAAACTGCCATTATCACAAAAACCACAAATATTTCCGGCGTAATGATGCCAAGATCGTATCCGATATTGAGAACCACCAGTTCCATCAGGCCCCTGGTATTCATTAAGGCCCCCAAAGAAAACGAACTTTTCCAGGTTTGACCCATCAGCCGGGAAGCAAAAATTGTCCCGATCATTTTTCCGGAAACAGCCACAAAAAGGACCAGACCACAAACGCCCCACAAACCATCGGTCAGAAGAAGTCCGATTTGTGTACGTAACCCGGTGAAAGCAAAGAAGATCGGGAGAAAAAGTAACAGGCTGACATCTTCAATCTTCTGACGGAGGGTTTCCCTTATTTTAGGATCCTGAGGCACCGTAACACCCGCCAGAAAAGCACCAAATAAGGCGTGAATTCCAATCACTTCTGCCACATATGCCGAAACGAGAAGCATCAGAATGGAAATGGCCACAAATGGCCGGCGGATCTGATCATGAGCGGTGAATTGTTTGCTGAGGCGAAGCATCAGAGGTTTCACGATTTTAAACATGAAAACCACATAAGTGCCAGCCAGAACCAATGAAATAATGGCGGAACCAATGGTACCCGCTTTGGCAATAGCAATTACAACAGCGAGAATACACCAGGCTGAAATATCGTCGGTGGCTGCACAAGTGATGGCCATGACTCCCAAAGGTGTACGGCTCAAACCTCTTTCCTGAATAATGCGAGCCAGCACCGGAAAAGCGGTAATACTCATGCTCACACCCATAAAAAGACCAAACGTAAGAAAGGAAACACCTCCCGGAGCAAAGTCCGAATACAAATGATACGCCAGAACAACGCCCATAAAAAACGGCACGAGTATGCTGGCGTGGCTCACAAAAAGAGCCGTCTGAATCCTGGGATTCAACATGGAAACATCGAGGTCAAGGCCAATTATGAACATGAACAGACTGAGTCCGATCGTACTCATAGCGTGGAGGTTGGGAAGGCTGGCTAAAGGAAAAACCATGGACCACACTTCAGGATACAAGGCGCCAAGTAAAGAAGGCCCCAGAAAAATCCCGGCCATGATTTCACCAACCACTGCTGGCTGGCCGACAAGCCGCATCAGGTAAGAAAAAATCCTGGAAAGGGAAATGATGATGATAATCTGAAGAAGGGCAATGCTAAGGGGATGCTTGATGTTTCCAAGCAGACTCTGAACAATGGAAGCAAACAAAGTAGCAGATCCTTCCGTATGGAGAGAAATTCCCAATGGCTGGGTTGTTGTTTCCGCAGCACCGGTGATGTGTTTCCAGCTGTGATTCTCGAGATGCCGTCCGGAATTAAGCACCAGATAAACCCCGAGGCAGAAAATTCCAATCATTAAAAGGTAGAACAAAGCCCCCTTTTTCATAGAAGGACCCGCAGCAGAAGCAACCGGATATTGAGCTGGCATATTAGGCTTTATATGAGGAAAACTGTCCCTTCAACGGAGAGGTGAAAGTAATACTTATCCCATTCCATCCAAACTAATTTATCTGGATATTTCCGATAACAATAGTCAACAGATTAAAGCCATAGATAAAAGCCGGAATCTGTTGAGATTCGTTTTCAATTTACAAAAGGTCCTTTGCCTCACCCGAAAGGAAATCAGTTCCCTGAAAGGAGGTTGTCTTACCCACACATGTGCTTTAAGTATTCAAATTCTTAAGTCGGTTTACCCGTTTGTTTCTTTATTTTGTACTCTGGAATGGTATGCTTCCCTATCTGCATACCGACAGGTGTCGAATTTTGAAAAACATTGGCGGACATATTGCTCTGTTTATTTGCATGCTGATAATCGTATGGTTTTCAGCCTGTAAACCAAAGCACATTTGCCCCGCGTATCAAAGTGCTTTTTACCTGGACAAAAAAGTCGCCGACCTCGAATTCACTCCCTTTGATCAGGATTCGATGCCTAAAATGGAAGCGACAGTCCGTAAAACCGATGTGCTTCTGGTGCTTCGGCTGGGTAAGAAAAAGATTGATAAACGAATGGCAGTGATCCCGATGATCACCATTTTTCCTGAAACCGCGGATTCTGCCCTCGCCATGGCCGATTCTTTAGCGGCTGACAGTGCAGCCATTGAGGAAGAAGAAGGCACAAATCCCGAAGAAATTACTGACAGCACCGGAACGGAAAATGAGAATCTGAATCCGGATGAACCTCCTGCAGCAGAGCCGGAAGAAGGGGAGAAAAATGAGGATGACTTCGGTGATGTGCCAAAAGAAGCACCTGAAAAACCAAAAGCGGTTAAAAAACAGGATCCAAAAGATCCGGAGTTATCAGATCCTACAATGAAGGCCGAGTTTGAGGAATCATTTGAGGATGCCCCAAAAGAGGATGACCTCAATGAACCAATGCCGGCATTTGAAGAACCTCCTCCGCCTCCGGAACCGAAAAAGAAAAAACAAGCCAAAAAAGGTCCGAAGAAAGCCGAACCTGTCAAACCGAAGGAGGAAGAAGCCGCACCGGAAGAGGATAAATTTTAATGAGTTTTCTACCCCTGATACTGTCTATAAAAACCAGGTTTTCTGGTTTCATGCAGCTTGTGCTTTTACTTGCTTTGCTGCCTTTCGCACTCGCGGTATCAGGCTGTGAGGAAGAAAAATCAGATACCATTATTCGTCATTATGCCGGACCGATGGTGCGATCTGAAAATCTGAATACCGTGTATTCGGATTCCGGCAAAACAAAAATGCGACTGGAAGCGCCTGTTCAGGTTGAATATTCAGACGGGAATCAGGAATATGAAAAGGGACTGACGGTTACCTTTTATAAAATGGACACGGTCCGTCAATCCTATCTCAAAGCGGATTTCGTTCATTACAACAAACAACAGGATCTGTACACTGCCATCGGCCATGTCGTGCTCGAAGATCTCATCAAACACGAAAAACTGAATACCGAAAAGCTGCACTGGAGTCGGTCTGAAGGACGGGTCTTCAACAATGAATTTGTCGAGATCACGACACCCACACAAATTCTGAAAGGCAAGGGCCTAACCGCCAAACAGGATTTTTCATCGTACACCATTTTAGAGCCGGAAGGCCAGATTTTACATGCAGATTCGGCTGACTTTTTTTGATGTGGTCCTTTTTGCCGTCATGATCATCGGATTTGTGATCGGCATCCATCAGTCTATTTATTACGGAGTTGCCAATAGTTACTGGCTTTTTATGCTTTCCAGTCTTGCATTCCTTTGGCTTAACCAACGAATGAGGAATAAAAAGGAGGAGATGGAAAAGAACCCGGAAAACGCAGCCGGAAAAAATATGCCACCGAAAATCAAACCGGGGAAAGGGAAATCATAAGAGGAAGATTCAATATTTACACCTTCAACTTTCTCCTTTGAAGAAGTATTTGAAAAGCGAATGATTTTAATTCACCTTTGCAGCGGTTTTTGGTTCCGGAACACTGCCAGTCAGATTTCGGATTAAAAGGGAAGCTGGTGTAAAACCATCGCTGTACCCGCAACTGTAAAGACAAACCAAATTCCGGAGCATCATCGCTGCCACTGTAACCATACGGTTATGGGAAGGCCGCCCCGGAACGTCTAAGCCAGGAGACCTGCCTCAGCCATCGTTATCGAATACTTTCGGGAAAAAAGGTATGCGGTTTGTTGGGTTTCATCAGGCTACGTTGCCTGACCATATTCACACACAAGTCGGATTCTGATTTTCCTGATTCTGATTTTGTTCCTGTGAAACATACGTTGTTCCTTTTCTTTCTTTGTTGCAGCCAGACCATTCTGGCTCAGGAAAAATCGATTGAACTGCCTCATGTATCGGTTTCTGCTCCAAAACAGAGCCGCTCAATCCATTCACAAAATTCCCAATCTTCCGATAGTCTTTCTCTTTATTCAGACAATCAAAATCTGAATAACAACGCCCGCATTTCCTCCGGTGTGGTATTAAAAAACTATGGGCCTTCGGGAATCTCCAGCATCAGCATCCGGGGCACGAGTCCGGCGCATACAGTGGTTTCATGGAAAGGAATGCCTGTTCAGAATCCAATGCTGGGACAGGCAGATGCAAGCCTGATTGCAGGCCCGATGTTGTCATCCGCCAGTCTGAAAGAAGGAGGACAAACCACACTGGCTGTGAGTGAGAATTTTGGTGGAATCCTGCATTTGGGGAATCCTGGAAAGAAAGAAAATGAGATCCGAACCGGCTCATCTGCCGCAAGTTTCGGAACGTTTCATCAATGGGGAAGTTTGGTACGGAAAATACGAAGGTCGTTGATTTCCGCCACCGTCTGGAATCAATCTGCCGAAAATAATTTCGTTTATTATAAAGATGGAATCCGGCAAAAACAGAGCCACAACCACCGGAATTTCAAAGGCATTGACGCGTCCATTGAAATCCCCCTGAGTACAAACACCCAACTGGATGTTTCCGTCTGGTCTCAGGCATCACAAAGGGAAATCGCCCCTTCTTTATTTGAATCTGCCAGCGAAGCAAAACAGGAAGACGAAAACCACCGTGTTCTGATCCAGGGTTCAGGCAAAACGAATAAATGGCATTGGAAGCTTTCTTCCGGATTTTCGTTTGATAAGCTTTTGTACGCCGACCCTAAGTCCGGAATCTTCTCCAACAGCCGGATTTACCAGAATCTCAATTGGTTTGAAGCGTCCCGACAAACAGGAAATTTCAATTTCAAACTGGAAGGAATGCTGTCAACTGCTTTGGTTCAATCCAGTGCCTATTCTCAGAAAACATCATTGAACCGGCTCTCTTCCAATGGCACCATTTCGTACCGGTTCAATGACATCCCGTTCGAAATCATAAGCAACCTGAAAGCAGACCATGTACGGTATGGGCAAAACAGAACTCCTGGTTCCTGTTTCTTACCATCCGTTTCAGGGAAATGGACAGAACCGGTCTGGGGTGAATTCCAGGCAGGTTGGCATCGGAAGTATCGTTTTCCAACACTGAACGACTTATTCTGGCCAATGTCAGGCAATCCGGATCTGGTTCCTGAAAGTGGATATACCGCTGATTTTGCCTGGAAAAAATCGCAAAAATTACGTTTTGGATTTTCTCTTGAATGCAAATTGAATGTCTATCAGACATCTGTCAGGAACCATATTCAGTGGCTTCCGTCCGGCAATTTCTGGACGCCTTCCAATGTGGGAAATGTGCGGATACAGGGTGTGAATCTGGCCCCCGGATTGCGGTTTCATCTCCCAAAAGCATACTTCACACTGGCATATGATGTGGGTATCTGCCGGTCTGAGTTTACCGCCAACCGGTTTCCAGGAGATGATTCCAAAGGGAAACAATTGATTTACATTCCGGTATTTCAATCTCAACTTAGCCTGGGTGTTCAGATGAAATGGATTGACATGAAAGTTTCCGCCGAACAAACCGGTAAGCGAAACACCGATCCGTCCGGACAGCACGCACTGTCTGGTTTTACCCTTCTGAATGCCCGCATTGGCTCAACATTCGAGGTTACCAAATCTTCAAAATTCAAGCTGTTTCTGGAAGGACGGAATCTCACCAATTCCACATACCAGATGGTGGTGGGATATCCTATGCCACTCCGGCAATATGCCGTTGGAATCGAACTTCAATTCAAATAGCAACCATACATATGACGATCAGGAAACAATTACTCACTGCACTTATTCTAATTGTGACAATCCCGACTTTTGCTCAGTCCATTTCCGGATTTGAAGAAGTCACTCTCAGTCCAGAAGGCTACAACAACGGATCCGACACATCCGGTGGATTTTCTTCCGGCGGCCTCCGGTTTGTGAATCAATATAATACTGAATTTTTGTTCTGGTCCGGATTTGCAAGCTCTCAACTTACAGACACGGTGACAAACGGCTTTTCCAATCAGTACAGTGCCTATGCCGGTTCAGCATTTGAAGGAACCAAATTCGGCCTCGCCTATGCATCTTCACCTGTGTTCATGAGAAATGAAGAACCATCCACTTCAAAAAAACTGCGTTCCTTCCGGTTCACCAACAATACATATGCGGCATTGAGCATGAAAAACGGAGATGCGTTTTCAAAAAAGTTTGGCGGGATTTCAGGCAATGACCCCGATTTTTTCCTGCTGACAGTGTACAATTACTCCGGTGGAATCATCACCGATTCGGCTTCCTGGTATCTGGCTGATTACCGGTCTTCCAACAACTCAGACGATTACATTGTGAAAAGCTGGAGACTTGCAGAGCCCAACTTTACGAACCCATTCGACAGCATCGGATTCCGTCTTTCAAGCAGCGACAACGGAAGTTTCGGGATGAATACCCCCTCCTACTTCTGCATCGACCGTGTTGAAACCGAAATCCAGACCGGAACCCAGCAAACAGTTAACGCTATCCGGAATTGCTACCCAAATCCAGCTTCGGACAGACTGTTCCTGACAGGTGCAACCGGCGTTTTTTCGTATGAAATATTGCAGGCGGATGGTAAAAAAGTTGCATCTGGAGAATACGATCCGAAAGCATTATCCGGTATTAATCTATCGGACTTACCTTCCGGTATCTATCAACTGACGACCAACGATCGGTCCAGCTACCGTTTCCGGAAATTGTAATCCGGGTGAGTTCTGTTCCACTCGATTGCCTGCCTGGCATTCCATTGTTCATTTTCAGGGAAAGAGTCGAGTGGAATCACCTTCATTTTATCAAGGACAGAAGCGACATTTCCTTTGGCCCAGGGAAGAAATAAAAATCCTGTACCCCCTTTGATTTCCTTACTGGCTATTCTGTCATCACCTGCAAACGCGTCATAAAGCCCTTTCCCGGAATAAAAAAAGAGAAGTTGAAAAACAAGAATGCCGGTCACAGCAGGCAATGGCCTGGCCCATTTCGATAGAATACGTCCGCTGAAAAGACTGACAATCAGAAACACCGGCAACAGGAAAACGTAGATTCCTGGCTCGGGAAAAAGAGAAGCAAATCCGGCAATTGGAATAACAGACACGAAAAGGATTTTTGAAAATGTCCCGTTCGGAAAAACAGTTCTGTCCTTCAACCATCCGAAAACCAGAAAGAGCGATCCAAGCGGGAGCATAGCAAAAAGCAGAAACAGGGTAAAGAAGGGCCCTTTCAGTTTGTCTGTCAAGTTAAAGGAGAGCATTTTGTCCTGCACATTTTCAAAGAATACCTGCGGTAACGTATTTGTCTTCAGATAGTAAACCGAAAATACAACCAACGATATTGGAATAAAAAAGGAAAGCAACGCCAGCTTTGGCCATTCTTTCCGATAAAAACAGATAGCAAAAAGGACGGGCAGGAAAAGAATGAAATGAATGTGCACCAAAAGTGAAAGGGCATACACAAGAAACATCCCATTCCGGGCAAGTACATTGTGTTGCTCTGTCCAGTAAAAAAGTAGCAGGAACAGAAATGCCCAGAAAGCCAGCTCCATGGTGTATACTTCCGGGATGCAGGCATGGCGCCAGAATGGAAAGGACGAAGCCAGAAGAGTGGTGGAAATGAATGCGGCATTGGTTCCGGACCAGACGGAACTTATCCTGAAGGTGAGGTACAGACTAATCAAAGCCCACCCTGCAGAAGCCAATCCAAGAAGTAAAACCGGATCCTGAATGTGAAAAACAACCATCAGCAACCGATGAAAATTGAGGTACAGAAAATGACTGTTGGCATTGGTTGCCAGATCAAATCCGCTTTCTATGGCCATAGCATAACCAAGGCTATCACCCCAGGGAACATCCGGATGCTTGCCCATTGAATAAACCAAAAGCCAGAAAACGAATAGAGCCATTATGCCAATCGGGTATTTTTTCTGTTCCAATGTCAATTCAGGCATGATGTTCGCACAGGTTATATGGTAATCCGGAATTTGTGGATTTACTTTGACCGCCGGCAAAAATGGACCGAAACTCAACAATAACGAAACCTTTCAAAAATACTGTCCTTGGGATTTTTATTTTCCTTGGGATTTCGTTCGCGTCTTTCGGCCAGGCTCTGCTGATGGATGACAAACCTGCAATGGATTCTATGGCAAAGGCTGTCAATCTGGTCTATAATTTTCAGTTTGATAAAGCGGGTCATTGCCTTCTGAAATACAAAACCAAGTATCCGAACCACCCTGCTTTCACTCTGTTTAATTGTATATCCCATTTCTGGAAATCCTTTCCAATTGGATCAAAACCGAAGGAGTATTCCGCTTACATCCGGAATCTGAATCTGGTCATTTCACAAGGTGAGAAACTGGCTGAAAAGCATCCAAAAAGTCCGGAGCCAGGATTTTTCATTATGATGGCAAACCTGATTCTTGCCCGGCACCATTCAGAAGAAGGCGAATACATCAAAGCAGTGAATGAAACCAGAAGGGCCTATGCTTACATAAAAAAAGGTTTTGAAATGAAATCGGTTTATCCGGAATACTATTTCTCTACCGGTCTTTACAATTACTACCGGGTTGCCTTTCCGGAAAACCACCCGCTGTACAATTCATTCACCGTTTTTTTCCCGGAAGGGAATAAAGCATCCGGACTTAAAGATCTGGAAACTGCTACCCAGAAAAGTATCTTTTCGAAAGCTGAATCCTATATTTTCCTCTGTATGATCCACATGAGAGATCAGTACAACATTCCGGCTTCCTTAAAATATTCTTCCTCACTTCATGAAAATTATCCCGGAAACTGGATGTTTTCAATTGTTCATGCAGAATGCCTGCTGGAGTCTCAAAAGGCAGAACAGGCAGAACCAATCATTGGCCGGTTGTTAGGACGAAATGAGAATGCCGCCCTACTTGCAGGATACTATCTGAAAGGATTGCACGAGCGAATCTCCGGAAACATTGACGGAGCCAAATGGGCATTTCAAAAGGCATTGCTAAGTGGGACAGGAAAAGACAGGCTGACAAAAGGCTATATCGGGCTCACTTACAATGAACTGGCCAAAATTGCTCAGGAAGAAGGTCGTATGGACTTTGCGAAAAAATATGCCCGGCTGGCACTTGAGAACTGCTCTTTCAAAAAGGTGAAAGAGAATATGAAAAAGATTCCTCACTGATTAATCCGATATCGTCCGAACCCGGGAGAATTCCTTCCACAAAAGGTAACCAACCAGCAGATTAATCGCGAGAAACACAAAATATGGACCATGCGCCATCATTGGTCCCTGAAACATAAAATAATGCTGAACCGGGAACTCCTGGTAAATTTTCTGGTCCGTTTCCGGTGAAAAGAGCAAATGCGGTGGCGGAAAATGCGCCCAATGGGTGGGGTACCAGAATCTTGAAAACAGGATGGCAAGCACTGCCACCAAACCCGTGAATCGAATGTTGATGAGATGAACCGGAAGTGAATCCAGGAGTGTGGCCGATAGCAAAGGAATCAAAAACAAACTATGCCGGGCTTCGGGTTTCAGGATAATGAGGAAGAAAATCAAAAAAAGAAAATCCTGCTGCATTGGTTTCCTGGATCCGGATGGCTGGCGAAAAAACGAAATCAAAAAAAGAAACATCACCGGACCATAAAAATTGAGGTTATCCACAATACCGATCAGGGGTTTCAGATTCAGGATAATGGGATATCCAACGAAAAGTCCAGAATAGCCAATCATAAAATGATTATTGATATGGGCAGCTCTGTTTTGAAAAATAAGGAATGCGAGAAGTATGAGAAACCACTTGTTCTTTAAAACCTGAAATGGCTTAACCGCAACAAAAAAACCTTTCAGGAAAAACCCTTTAAACCGGCTGATGATCCCCCACAATGCCAGAAAATTGCACAACAGGGTAAAAGGGAAGAGAAATAAATTGATCTCATCCGGGAATGTATAGACAGAGATACGCTTGAAATAAAAGACAATGATGGCCGAAATACCGACAAAAGCCAGACCCACGCCCACTGGAATCAGTGGAAAATAGCGCTGGAAAACAGGAAGTTCCGTCTGTTCAATGGTTGTTTCTTCAAGGCTTTCCAGCAAAAACCAGAGAAGGTAAAAAACCGGAATGATGGGCATACAAAACATGGCTGCCAGCAAAGCGAGGATCAGCCAGAATGTCGATTTCTTCAGATGGAGCCAGTATATGAGGGTTGACAGAAAAAAACCCATAGCATCCGTCATAACAGGATTAAATGCAAACTCTTTAAATACACTGAAATTGAACAGGCAGAAAATGAAAAACAGCATTTGCTTTAATCCCGTGTAGGATTTGAATGCTGAAATCTTAAAAAGAAGCCAGATCGTAAGGCCGACAAAGACCAGATTTTCTACCTGGAAAATCCGGACGGTTGTGCCGATTTTCTCATCCAGTCCGAGCAGATCCCGGATAAAAAAAGCGATTTTGGAAGGAAAGATCCGGAACAAGTGGTAGTTGTCCACTTTTCCAAAAAGCGTGAGAGAAGGCTGGTGATACCAGCTTCCGTCATAGCCAAGTCCATGAGCCAGCTCAATGTAAGGCAGAAACAGAATCTGTCCGCCCAAAGCCACCAAAACAAACAGAACAAGGATAATAATTCCGGACCGGCCGGCGAGAATGGATGGCATCTATCAGGATTTTGTATAGAAAATGGTGTGCTCGAAATCGTGCATATACAATTTACCGGACAAGGTAAGTTCCATCAAAATCCGGTAGGCACGTCGCTTGGACACGTTGATTAGTTTTGCGTATTCTTTCAGTGTAATCTTTCTTTTCTCATCCAGGAACCGAAACAAGGCGAGTTCATTGTTCGTGGATTTGCCAGCTGATACTTTCTCTCTGCCTTCTTTTTCCATTTCCAGAGATCTGGCAACCAATGGCGTAGCGATCAGGCACTGGTTCCCGCTCCGCACATACAAATGCCATTCTCCGTGAGCTGAAAGAGACCGGTGTGGCTTTTTCAGACTTTCCGGCACTTCCACCACCAGAACTTTTTTTCCATACAGATCCTCCTCAGTAATGGAATATTTTACTTCCGGACGGGCATAAAACGAGGCAGCCTTGTCCAACATGTAAAGTTCCTCTTCAGGATCTGAAACGCCGATCACCTGTTTATCATCCTGAATACCAATCAAAACAGTTCCTCCTTTACTATTGGCAAAGGAAACGAGTGTTTTGGCTATTTTTTCCAGTTGAGACAAGGTTTTTTTGAACTCGACTTTCGAGTCCTCACCGTTTCGGATTAATTCCTTGATAGTCGAGGCCATATGGATTTGGCTTCTGAAGGTTTCACAAAAGTAGACCTTTTCGATAAGGATGCAAATGGCGATTTCCATTTCTTTGCAGTAGACAAAGAAGTATGAAATACCATCGCATCGGATTTGCAGGTTCCGGAAATCTGGCCTGGCACCTGGCACAGGACCTTGAGAAAGCAGGTCATTTTATTCCGGTCATCTACAGCCGGAATCCGGAAAATGCTGCCCTTCTGGCTTCTCAATTGTATGACACAACCGTCATTTCAGAGCCGGATTTCTCAGAATTCAATCTGGAAGTCCTGATCCTGGCTGTGTCGGATGATGCCATAGAACGATTGTCGGAAGAAATTCTGGTCAATGAAAATACCATTGTTGTGCACACGTCGGGAGCCAAATCCATGGAATCATTGGATTTTCTCAAAGAGAACTACGGGGTATTTTATCCGCTTCAAAGTTTTACAAAAGAAAAAGCGATCGATCTTTCGGATGTCCCATTCTGCATTGAAGCTTCCTCCACGCGGGTTCACGAGGTGCTTTTCACCATCGCCCGCTCACTGTCATCAAAAGTGGTGGTTCTGGATTCTGAGCAGCGGAAAGTCCTGCATCTGGCAGCAGTGTTTGCGAATAATTTCACCAATCACATGCTGTTCTGGGCAAAAACACTGCTCGATGCAGAAGGTCTGGATTTCAATTTGTTGAAACCATTGGCAAAAGAAACAATTGAGAAAGCCTTTTTTCTCACACCGGAACTTGCACAGACGGGTCCTGCCCGAAGAGGTGATTACAAAACCATGAAAGCGCATCTGGATCAGATTGAGGCCAATCCGGAATTAACCGAATTGTATCAACGATTATCGAAAAGCATCCAGTTCAACTCATGATGTAATCCTGACGGAACGATCGTCTCAGACCAGGAGCATTGATTTTTTCTTGCCGTAATCCAGAATGGCATCGATGAAATCAAGCGGCTTCAGATCCTGAATGGCGGCCTGGTGAAAAATACAGGTAGCCGGTGTCATCCCTGGAAGCGAATTTATTTCAATGACAAGCGTCTCTACTTTGCCATCTGCATACACACGAACAAACGCATCAATGCGACAATAGCCTTCCACATTCAGGATTTCAGCCGTCCTTTTCAGGACCTTCCGGACTTCAGCTGAAATGCGTTGTTGTTCGGAACTGTCCTTGCTGAAGCGGGCCGGAGTTATGTTCTGCCCCTCTCCTGCCAGGAATTTTTCTTCCAGTGAAAGAACCTCACCGGAAGCAAGTGTTTCAGATGGTTCAAAAACTTCATACACCCGGTTTCCGTTTGCATCGAGACGGGTGAGCATGCCACCGGTCACTTCCAGAAAATGAATGGCGTCTCCTTTCCCGATGAGGGTTTCAATGAGATA
>DAIOVD010000018.1:16289-24629 GCA_036759185.1 Catalimonadaceae bacterium
GGAATATTAAACTCCTCCAGCTTCTCCTGCAAGGAACCATCCTCTCCCGGACGACCATGCAGAGCGATGAAAACCTCATCCACCAGATCTTTAAGATCGGAAGGTTGTATTTCTCCTGACTCAAAAATAGCATCAGAAGCAAAGGTCCTGGTGATCTGTTGGGCATCCCGAACAACCCTCTCAATAAACGGATGGCGAGGAGCAGGATGCTCCACCAGATGTTTCACATCATCGGCGTTGTCCTTCAGCATCATTTTCACCGGCAGGCGATAAAGCTGATAGGATTCATCGTTGCCGGTAAGAAAGATGGGGACAGGAAGGTAATGAGCAGAGGATGAAAGCTTTTCATAGATATTCCGTCCACTTTCCATGGAAATATGCCTCTCTGTGGAATAGCCTCCCATCACAACGCCGACCCGGGTCTTGGTCTGGGTTGATGCTGCCTTTGCACTCATCAGCTCTTCCAGTTTGTGGATCAATGCATCTGTACTCTGGCGCTTCTTTCCACTTTTCAGGCGACTGCTTAACGAGCTGTGAATGATGTAGGTGAGAAACTGAGACGGATTAAGTCCAATTTCAGCTGACTGGTGAAAGAAAAAGGATGAGGGCAACATCCCCGAAGTGGTATTGGGATCGTTCAGAATGACGGTACCGTCCTCTTTAATAAATCCATCCAGCCGGGCGTACACCTGAAAGCCAAAAGTCTTATACATTTTTTCACAAGCGAACCGGATGTTTTCCAGATGCTCATGAGGGACATCAATCGGGGTTACCTTCCGCGAAATGCCCGGCAGATATTTGGCACGGTAATCAAAAAAGTCAGATGACTTGATGATTTCAGTCGGAGGCAATGCCAGTGGGGTACCGTCCGTGTTTTCGATGACAATGCACGAAAACTCTTTTCCCTTTATAAACGATTCAATCAGAACTTCTTCTTCTGCATCATCCGGTTCCAGCCAGAGTGCATCCCAGTTTGGTTGATTGAGAACTGCCAGCAAATTATCCGGCATGAAGCACCGGGAAACAACCTGACTAAGGTTGCCCGAATAAACAGTAACAGGTAAACCAGTTCCGGTTCTGACATCCAGAAAAGCTGCCATCCACTGTTCCTTGTCTGCAACTGCGGCCCATTCATCCGATGTTATTCTTTCCAGAAACAGGCTCTTGGATAGTGCCTGCCGGAACAAAGCCGGGTCAGCTTTCTGAAGGACAGAAACTCCGATCGAAGAACCCTGGTGAGGGGCTTTCACAACGTTCGGAAAACCGATTGAATCGCGAACGGATTCAAATAAAGCATCCGAATTCTCCTGTACCGAATGGATAAATTCAGCCCGGGAAACGACCGAATGGGCAGGTCCTTCAAATCCAAGAGAAGACATCAGTTTCCGTTGGGTGATCTTATTGATTCCGAAGGCAGATGCAAAGATTCCGCAACCGGAATAAGGGATGCCAAGCCACTCCAGGATTCCCTGGACACTGCCGTCTTCCCCAAACGGACCATGAAGAGTAAGGAAAGCAAAATCGATCAATTCAGGTAATTCATCAAAACGAAGAGGTTTTCCAACCTGGCTTTGAATCTCCTGAAGTGTCTCCTGACTCAAATCACCCAGAGAATCAGCATATACTTGCCATGGTTTACTACCATCGTTGATGGATGGACCCGGGAAGAAATCACGGATGGTTCCTTTGTAAATATAGTGCCAGTCGAGGAGTGTGAGATTCCCGAGAGAATCCACAAAAACAGGAACCGGCTCAAACAATGCTTTATCCAGATTGTCATACACAGTTCTGCCTCCGGCAAATGAAATTTCCCTTTCTCTCGACTTACCGCCGAATAGTATCCCGACCCTGATCATTTGATTTGTAACCTGTTTTGATTTCCGAAATCTTAATCCTGCTCTGCAAAAACTTTGCGAAGAAGATCTGTCGTTCGCTTTGTGACATCGGTTCGAATGACTTTCTCCTGATCTGCCACTTTTATAAACAATCCATTTAACGCTTTTCCTGTGGCGTATTCTCCCAGGTTTGGATTGATGAGTTCTAAACCCAGGGTAAACTGTGTCACCGGATTCACAAACGAATTATACTTGGTAAACAGAGAATTCCAGGCAGTTGCTGCACCAACTTCATCCATGGCAGTATTGATTTCAGGGGCAAATGCGGAAGTAAGCTGGGAGTAGGTTTTGGAACGAAGATAGGCTGTGGCTGCAGAATCAGAACCTTTTAGAATGGTCAATCCATCTGTCACTGTCATCCCGGTGATGGCATTGACAAATATGGGGGCCGCTTTGACAGCCGCTTTTTCAGCTCCACGGTTCATTTTTTCAACCACAGTGGCAAGAATCGGCTCTAATAAGGTTTGAGCTCCTGGCAACGAATATGTTTTTTCAATCATTGCTTTGGCGTCGGCGGGAAGCAAAATTTTCAGGGCAGAATTCCCATAATAACCATTTACAGCACTCAATTGTGAAGAAGCCGAATCGGCACCCAAACTAAGTGCTTGCCGAAGGGCAGATACAATCTCCGTTTCTGTTAAACCCAGACTTTGAATATTCTCACAGGAAGTTGGAATGAGGCTGAAAAACAGCAGACAAACCGGAAAAAAAATTCGCTTTAACATGGCCGCAATTTACCAATTAATGGGGGTTTTACCATTGGCCAGCAGATATTCATTGGCAAGCAGGAAATGTCGGTTGCCATAAAATCCCCTTGTTACACTCATAGGCGAAGGATGGGCTGAGGCAAGCACACAATGTTTCTTCTCATCGATGAAAGCTGATTTGCTGCGGGCCGAATTGCCCCAAAGCATAAACACGATACCGTCCTTTTGTTCGGAAATGGTTCGGATTACAGCATCGGTAAATTGTTCCCAGCCTTTGCCGGCATGCGAATTAGACAACCCAGCCTGCACGGTGAGAACTGAATTCAGCAACAGGACACCCTGCTCTGCCCAGCGGAGAAGATTACCTGAAACCGGAACTTCCTGTCCAAACTCTGACCTGATTTCTTTGAAAATATTCTGGAGAGAGGGCGGCTTGGGAATTCCATCCGGAACTGAAAACGACAATCCATGCGCCTGACCAGGATTGATGTATGGATCCTGACCCAGAATTACCACATTCAATCGGTCCCAAGGGCAGGCATCAAAAGCCTGAAACACAAACTTCGCCTGTGGGTAAATCGTCTTAGTCCGGTACTCTTCCCGAACAAAACTGGACAACCCTTCAAAATATGTATGGTCGAACTGAGGTTGCAAAACCTGCCTCCAGCCAGACTCGATCTTCACTTCTGCCATAATGATAAGTGGCTGTAAAGAAGATCGTAACGCATCAGATTATCAAATATAAAATTTGACAGAATTCTTTGGCGGGTATTGAATCATTTCCTTTCTTGTGGCGCTCAATTCATCAATAATTACCTCAATCCTGACAATGATTGCCCAGATAACCGAAGGTGTTAAAGTGACGGTTCAAACCGAATTTCAGGGTGAATATTCAAATCCGGGTCAGGACCACTATGTGTTTACCTATAAAATCCGGATTGAAAATAACTCTCTGTATACAATACAGTTACTTCGCCGCCATTGGTGGATTTATGATGTACTGGGACAGCATCGGGAGGTAGAAGGGGAAGGAGTTGTAGGCCAGCAACCCGTTCTTGAACCGGGGCAGGTTCATGAATATGTGAGCGGTTGCAACCTCAAATCCGGTATCGGGAAAATGGTGGGCACGTATCAGATGGAACGTGTGGTGGATGGTTCCTCTTTTGAAGTACACATACCGGAATTCTCTATGATGATTCCCTGGAAGCTGAATTAACAATCAGGTTTCCGAAAACCATCAAGCAAACTTTTTTCCAGATCACCATTTCGGCAGTGACATGTGCATACACGTACTGTCTTACAGATTGTTTGCTCTTGAATTCAGATGCTGATAAAATGAAAAAGCCCCGTACAAGACGAGGCTTTCATGAAAAACACTAGCAATCTGGCAAAGCCGTTACACTTTGATTTCAACTTCAACTCCGGAAGGAAGTTCAAGTTTCATCAGTGCATCAACTGTTTTGGAACTTGTGCTGTAGATATCCACCAAACGCTTGTAGGTTGACAAAGAGAATTGATCTCTTGATTTCTTGTTCACGTGTGGAGAACGAAGAACGGTGAAGATCTCCTTCTCAGTTGGCAAAGGAATCGGACCACTTACGATTGCACCTGTTGCCTTCACGGCACGTACAATTTTCTCAGATGACTTATCAACCAATGAGTGGTCGAAAGACTTTAGTTTTATTCTGATTTTCTGATTCATGATGCTTTATCTTATGCGTTAACTCCTTTTGCTTTTGTGATGATAGACTCAGAAAGGTTCTGAGGTACGAACTCATAGTGAGAGAAAGTCAGGTTAGCAGTTGCACGACCAGAAGACATTGTCCGCAGATCAGTTACATAACCAAACAACTCAGAAAGAGGAACATCAGCTTTGATAACCTGAGAACCTGCTTTGGTATCCATACCTTTCATCATACCACGACGACGGTTAAGGTCACCTGTGATAGAACCGGTATACTCGTCTGGAGTCAAAACTTCAACCGCCATGATTGGCTCAAGAATTTTAACACCAGCACTACGAGCTGCTTCTTTGAATCCCATACGGGCAGCCAATTCAAATGACAATGAATCGGAATCGACATCATGGTATGAACCATGGAAGATACGAACTCTCATTGAATCGATTGGATATCCGGCTAGGGAACCATTCTTCATTGAATCTGCAAAACCTTTCTGAATAGCTGGAATAAATTCTTTTGGAATCACACCACCCACAATTGCATTTACGAATTCAAGACCTGGTTTTCCATCTTCACGAGGTCCAAGATCGAAGTTGATATCGGCAAATTTACCACGACCACCCGTTTGTTTCTTATAAACCTCACGGTGAGTAGTATTTTTAGTAAGAGCCTCTTTGTACGCAACCTGAGGAGCACCCTGATTAACTTCCACATTGAATTCACGACGCATACGGTCGATGATGATTTCAAGGTGAAGCTCACCCATACCACGGATGATGGTCTGGCCGGTTTCATCGTTTGATTCAACTGTAAGAGTTGGATCTTCTTCGATGAGTTTACCAATGGCTTTGGAGAAGTTATCCTGATCAGCCGTTTTCTTAGGCTCGATGGCATAACCAATTACCGGATCCGGGAAGTCCATAGACTCGAGGATGATCGGAGCGTTTTCAACAGAAAGTGTATCTCCTGTACGGATGTCTTTAAAACCTACAACCGCACCGATGTCACCTGCTTCCAGTCTTTCGATCTGGTTTTGCTTGTTGGCGTGCATCTGGAAGATACGGGAAATACGCTCTTTGTTTCCGGAACGGTTGTTCAGAACATAAGAACCAGACTCCAGTACACCGGAATAGGCACGAACAAAACACAGACGACCTACATATGGATCGGTTGCGATTTTGAAGGCCAGTCCACAGAATGGTTCTGTGACAGATGGCTTTCTTTGTATTTCAAGATCCGTTTTTGGATCGGTTCCGGTGATGCTTTCTTTGTCCATTGGTGAAGGCAAAAGAGCCATCACATAGTCAAGCATCGTCTGAACACCTTTGTTTTTGAAAGATGAACCACAAAGCATTGGAACGATTTTCATGCTGATAGTAGCAGCACGAAGAGCAGCCAGGATTTCATCTTCTGAAATAGAAGTAGGATCTTCGAAATACTTCTCCATGAGAGTATCATCGAATTCAGCTACTGCTTCCAGTAATTTCTCACGGTACTCAGTGGCTTCTTCCAGCATATCTTCCGGAATTGGAATAACTTCATAGGTCATTCCTTTATCGGCTTCATTCCAACGGATACCGCGGAAATTCACCAGGTCAACCACGCCCTTGAAGTTGTCTTCCGCACCGATTGGTAGCTGAAGAGGCACTGCGTAGCTTCCCAACATTTCTTTTACCTGCTTGCAAACATTCAGGAAGTCGGCTCCAGACCGGTCCATTTTGTTTACGAATCCAAGGCGGGCAACATTGTAGTTGTTTGCCAGACGCCAGTTGGTTTCAGATTGAGGCTCAACACCGTCAACCGCAGAGAAAAGGAATACAAGACCATCCAATACACGAAGTGAGCGGTTTACCTCAACGGTAAAATCCACGTGACCCGGGGTATCGATGATGTTGATGTGATAATTTTCATCTCTGTATTTCCAGCTTACTGTAGTAGCAGCTGAAGTAATGGTAATACCTCTTTCCTGCTCCTGGGCCATCCAGTCCATAGTAGCAGCTCCATCGTGAACCTCTCCGATTTTATGACTGACACCTGAATAGTAAAGAATACGCTCAGTTGTAGTAGTTTTTCCTGCATCAATGTGTGCAGCGATTCCGATGTTCCGGGTATACCGTAGGTCTCTTGCCATTTTAGTAAATTAGAATCTGAAGTGGGAGAATGCTTTGTTGGCTTCGGCCATACGGTGAGTATCGTCTTTTTTCTTCACAGCGGCACCTTCACCTTTGGCGGCAGCAACGATTTCGCCTGCCAGTCTTTCGGTCATGGTTTTTTCACTGCGACGACGAGAATAAAGAATCATCCATTTGATACCCATTGCCAGTTTACGTGCGGGACGTACTTCAGATGGAACCTGAAAGGTTGCACCTCCAACACGACGGCTACGAACTTCAACTCCGGGCATGATGTTATTCAATGCTCTTTTAAACACCTCAAGTCCTTCTTCCTGAGTTTTTTTGGCTACCAGATCGCAGGCATCATAGAAGATGCTGTATGCGATGGATTTCTTGCCATCATACATCAGGCTGTTTACAAACTTGGTTACCAAAGTATCCTTGAATTTCGGATCCGGTAACAGATATCTCTTTTTTGGTTTCGACTTACGCATCTTATATCTATCTGGAGATCATGTCTTATTTCTTACCTTTTGTAGGTGCTGCAGGCTGACCTGGCTTAGGACGCTTGGCACCATATTTAGAACGCGACTGCATTCTACCTTTCACACCGGCGGTATCCAACGCACCACGTACAATGTGATAACGAACACCTGGCAAATCTTTTACCCGGCCTCCGCGAATCAATACGATGGAGTGCTCCTGAAGATTGTGACCTTCTCCTGGAATGTAGGCGTTGACCTCTTTACCGTTCGTCAGACGAACACGGGCCACTTTCCGCATTGCAGAATTCGGTTTTTTAGGAGTTGTTGTGTACACACGTGTACAGACGCCCCGGCGCTGGGGGCATGCATCTAAGGCTGGGCTCTTGGATTTGAACACCAATTGCTCGCGGCCTTTACGCACAAGTTGCTGAATGGTAGGCATTTAAAAGACTTATTCTATGTCGGTTTTAAAATCGGGCTGCAAAAGTAGAAAATACCTGCGAAGAATCAAACAATTGAAAAAAAATCCTTTCAGTTGTTTTTGATTTCCAGAAACCTCCTGCGAATGCATTCAGTGGAACCCACTCTTTCCTGTACGGCTTACTCAAAAAGGACGGGGCTGTAATCCGCTTCCGGAATACAGCCAGAGCGGTGAATCCACTATTTCTGCTCATTGTTATTGAGCATCTGGTACAAGGCTGACAACTTCGGAGAAATCACAATCTCGATCCGGCGGTTGCGCATCCGGGCTTCTTCGCTGAAAGAAAGATCCAATGGATAAAACTCTCCTTTACCAGTCGCTGAAATCCGGCTGCCGGCAATGCCCTGCAGATACAGTTCTCTGGCTACAGTGGCCGCACGAAGCGAACTGAGATCCCAGTTGTCCTTTATCACGGACGGTGCTGTCGCAGGCTTTACTGGCTTCTTTCCTTTTTTTGCCACCGGAGCTGCTGCTTTTGGTTTGAATGGACTCACATCGGTATGGCCTTCCACCGAAACTTCCAGATCGGGGTTTTGCATCAGCACCATGGCGACCCGCGAAACGGCGTCTTTACCGGCAGGCTGCAATGCGTAGCTGCCTGTGGAGAATAAGGTCTGGTTGGGAAGGACCACATACACTTTGCCGTCTTTCTGACTCACCTGCAAATTGGAATTTCCCAGTGTAAGCAAGGCCGACGTCATTTTGGCTTTGATGTCCAGCATCGCTTTGTCTTTGGCGGCCATCTGGGCTTCCATTTCTTTGATGCGGTTGTCCTTGTCGCCCACTGCCTGACTCAGACGGGATGCTTCTGCCTTCTTTGAATCGAGTTCTGCCTGTGCCAACGCAATCTGGGCCTTCATGTCACCCAGTTCTTTCTCCTTGCGAGTCAGTTCTTCTTCCCGGCGTTTCATTTCCTTTTCAGTGAAACCCCTTTCGTTGCTGGAATTGGAGAGAAGTGAATTGTAGCTTTTATCCA
>DAIOVD010000018.1:24729-27618 GCA_036759185.1 Catalimonadaceae bacterium
CGCCAGAATAATGAATTTAACAGCTTGGTATTTCATAAGTGAAAAATGAAAATCTATTGTTGCTTGCGGTTGTTGTATGCTCCGGGATCCGGTTTAACACCCGGTTCTATCGGTCGAGGTTTCCCCAGAATGTCTTTGGATAAAATATTCCGGAGCTCCACATTGGATACAAAAGAAGGAAAAAGTCCGCGGACAGTATCGAGTGGAAGTCCGGATCCGAATAAAACCGGTGCGCCGAGTGTGTCGGGAGCAAGGTCGTATTTAAAAGGACTTAAGAATTTAAAGTTTGTTGGAAGGAGTTGATTGCCTTTGTTGGCATTGCTTTCCTTGAAATAGGCAGCCTGCTTGCTGCGGATCAGGTTGTTAAAAAACAGGGTATCAAACGGAGTGTCCGGAACCTCTTGTTTTCCAAATGCGATTTCGTCTTCCTCTGAACCGTGCACGATATTGTTGACCGCTTTCACATGAAGAGACCCACCATAAAGAGTTTGGGTCCGGGAATCCGGCAGGTTATCGGCAAATGCCAGCTGGTATTTACCATCCCGGCGGTAGTTGTTGTTTCCGCTCTGTCCGAATGTGTTGTGCCAGAGCTCATAGTATCCACCCTGCAATCCGGCGAATCCACTTTCACCGCAATCAACGATCTGATTGTTGATGGCCGTCACAATTCCCTTAACGCCCAGAATGCCATAGTCGACAATATTCTGCACATAGGAATTGGTGATCTTCAATGCTGCATTTTCCAGCACGCCTGCTGGTTTGGGACCTACCTCTCCTACCTGAATACCACGGTATGAATTCTTGATGAGGGCATTGTTGATCAATCCTATGCCGCCATCCATGATCAGGATGCCGCCCCATTGGCCAGGTACGTCGCTGTAATAATTTTCAAGCCGGGTTCCCTGAAAGGTGACTTTATCATCGAGCTCGCCTTTAACAATTAATGTGCCACGGACAATCAGGAAAGCGGCATTGTATCCATACACCCGAGTTCCCTTTTCAATGGTGAGGGTGCAGCCCCGCTTCACAGAAACGGTATCCAGCAGAATAATCGGGCGGTCGTTTTTCCAGACGGTATCGCAGGTTACGTAGCGATTGCGGAGGTAAAGAGCGTCTTGTCCGTATGCGAGTATTTTGACATCCTGCTTCGTGTTTCGCCCTTCGACTTCAAAAACGAGGGAGTCTTTGATAATGAATGGAAGGTCCTGATTGCGGGGATCAAACTTCGCTGACAATAATATATAAGCACTGTCCTTTCCTTCGACCCGGATGTCGTTGATGCGATTCGGACCAAGCCGTCCGTTGATGTAGAAGCTGAAAGGATAAGAACCATTCACCCCATTGACGTAGGCAGATTTGATGTTAACAGCCTTGTCGTTGGGATTGTAGAGCCGCATTCTCAGGGTGACGGTTTTCAGATCGGTGAAAACGGTGTCAAAAAAGAAGGTATCGGCTGAAAAGGTAAGCGCTTTGGAAGGGGCCGTATCGAGGGTTTCTTTCTCTGTTGAACAGGAATAAAAAAGCGTGCCCAGAGACAGGAAAACAAGTGTGAGGTAAGTGCGGATTTGATGCATCATATTGATTCGAGCCTAACCTAACGCTTGTTTTCGGAGATTATTAAATAGAATATCGGAATCAAAATCAGGCTTCGGATCCTTCGGTGAGTCGTTCTGCGTTTTCGGCGATGCGCAACTGGGCGATGAATTCCCCGATGTCGCCGTCCATAACGGTCGGAAGATTATAGACTGTAAGCCCGATCCGGTGATCGGTGACACGACCCTGAGGATAGTTGTAGGTCCGGATTTTTTCGGAACGGTCACCAGTGGCCACCATACTGCGGCGGGCCTGGGTTACCTCCGCGTTTTTCTTTTCCCACTCAAGGTCGTACAACTTGGCTCTCAGCATGTTCATGGCACGCTCCCTGTTTCCCAGCTGGGAGCGTTCAACCTGACAGACCACCACAATACCGGTTGGTTTGTGAGTAAGCTGCACTTTGGTTTCTACTTTGTTTACGTTTTGTCCACCTGCCCCTCCTGAACGGGACGTCTGCAGTTCGATGTCGGCCGGATTGATTTCGACGTCAACCTCTTCGGCTTCGGGAAGTACAGCCACGGTGGCGGCTGAGGTATGGACACGTCCTTGAGTCTCCGTCGCCGGAACACGCTGCACACGATGAACACCGGATTCAAATTTCATTTTGCCATAGACATCGTCGCCCTGAACCGCGGTTGAGATCTCTTTGTAGCCTCCGGAAGTTCCTTCGGTGAAATCGAGGACTTCAAATTTCCAGCCCATGGTTTCGGCGTATCGCTGGTACATCCGGAAAAGATCGCCGGCGAAAATGGCGGCTTCATCGCCACCGGTTCCACCACGAATTTCGAGGATGACGTTCTTGCTGTCCATCGGATCTTTCGGGATGAGCATATCGCGGAGTGTGGCCTCCAATTGCTCCTGTTTTGGTTCCAGGGCGTTGAGTTCGGCTTTGGCCATGTCCCGGAAATCTTCGTCCTTTTCAGTGCCCAGAATATCTTTGGCACCAGCGATGTCGGCCAGCACCTGGGTATAATCGGCGTATACCAGCATCATTTTCTCCAGGTCTTTGTATTCTTTGGAGAGCTGGGAGAACCGTTTCATGTCGGCCATGGCATCGGGTTGGGAGAGCAATTCGCCCACCTCACGAAAACGGTCTTTGATTCCTTCGAGTTTGTCTATCATAAAATTGCGGCTGCAAAGGTAGACTTCCGGCCCGACCGTGCAAAGGAGAATTCGGAATTATGAGTGATGCGGGATTAGTGATGAGTGATGCTTACAGTGGCGCCAATAGCGCCAAATTATGAATGATGAGTTATGAATGATGAATAAGAAATACAGAATTCAATTTCAAGGAGA
>DAIOVD010000018.1:27718-29259 GCA_036759185.1 Catalimonadaceae bacterium
CTGTAAAATGATCACGAAAGTGTGATCAAAAAAAAGTAGAAAAATTATGATCACGTTTTTGTGATCATAATTGCAAGGCAAAAATTTGATCACACGTTTTCGCCGGATCAAGAATCCCTTTGAACTTTGAACCTTCAACTTTAAACTAACCCTTGCGGCCCTGATCGGAGGGGTAGCCCGGAAAGGGCGAGGAACGAAGCCCTTGAGGACTACAACCGGAGAGCAGGAAATGCCGCCCTGAAAATCCGGACAACTATATAAAGGACGGTATCGATTCTTTAATGGCAGTGCCTGATTCTGGCTTTCCGGAAAAATGCCCGCATATTTGGGCCGCTGATGTCGTTTGAAATTCACCTTCCACTGTTTGACGGGCCGTTTGACCTACTGCTGTTCTTCATCGAACGGGATGAGCTGGATATTTACGACATCCCGATCGCCAAAATCACAGATGATTTTCAGGATTACCTGAAGAGGCTGGAGGAAATGAATATGGATGTGGCCAGCGAATTTATTGTGGTGGCCGCAAACCTGATCCGGATTAAGGCCCGAATGCTGCTTCCACGTGCGGAAATCAATGAAAAGGGCGAAGAAATTGACCCGAGGGAGGAACTGATTCAGCACCTTCTGGAATACAAACGTTTCAAAGAAGCCAGTAAAACGCTGGCCGAGAGCGAAGAACAACGACTGGCACGTTTCGAAAGAGGCAACATCGAGCGGGAACTGAAGCATTTTATCAGCGACCGGGAAGAGGAATCGGAACTGGAATCGCTTGACCTTTACAAGCTGATGAAGGTGTTCAACAAGGTGCTGAAACGGTTTGAACTGGCGAGTCAGCAACCCAAGCACGTAGTGGTGCAATACCCGTACACGATTGAAGGCCAGACAGAACTGATCAGAGAACGACTGATTTCAAAAAAGCGGATTTCGTTTGTGGAACTGGTGGAAGAAATGCCGCAGCGGATCGCCGTGGTGTTTAATTTTCTTGCCATTCTGGAAATGATACAGTTACAACAGATTGAAATTGTGATCGGCGAAGGGTTTAACAACTTCTGGATTCAGGAGAAGGCAGGTTGAAGTTTAAAGTTCAAGGTTTGAAGTTCAAAGGATTCCTAATGATTGCTTCCTTTGAACCTTTATTCA
Organism: Catalimonadaceae bacterium; assembly: GCA_036759185.1. Classification (GTDB taxonomy): domain Bacteria; phylum Bacteroidota; class Bacteroidia; order Cytophagales; family Flexibacteraceae; genus CAMDMI01. The sequence goes on from DAIOVD010000018.1 coordinate 28,859, forward strand.
GATAAGATCGCAGCGAGGTCAATGGATATTTTGCAATCCGACACTGTAACTTCAAGGTTGCCGGAACTCTCAATTGATTGATATTGACCGGAGCTGTCGAGCGACCAGGCAACGAATGTGTTGTCATCCGGATCGACCAGAATATAGTATGGCACTTTCTGCTCCTGGTACTACCCGAATTTTGCCCCTTTGTCTTTTCGTTTCGTAGAAGGAGATAAAATTTCAAAAATGGCGGAAAGAGGAAACGTCAACCGATTGCCTTCCACAGGTTTGCACAAAATAAGAATATCTGGCTCCACAACCGTTTCATCATCAATTACCCAATCAATCGGCATGATGGCACGACACTTTTTGCAAGTAGACAGCTCTTTTGAAAGTGCAATCAGAATCCGGGTGTTCAG
>DAIOVD010000018.1:29359-33629 GCA_036759185.1 Catalimonadaceae bacterium
CCATGGATCATTCCATTTCTACCAATCGGAAATGGTGTAGGCCTGATCGTAATTTTTCAATGCTTCTCTTTTCATGCAAAAGTTGGCGTTTCTGAATCAGGTAGTCCAATGTAAAAACCAATGAAGGCGAATATGAAGATCGTATCCTTTCTGAACTCGGGACTAAACGTGTGCAAGAATCAAAAAGGCACCCACTACCCCTATTAATGATAGAATGAGGCCAATTATTGCGAGTCCTTTCAGATTGCCTTTGTTGTCCTTTGACAATGCGACAGCTGAAAAAATCAATCCTGTTATTCCAAAAATGAGGGGAAAAATAAACAGACTTAAAAGTCCAAATAAAAACCCAAAAATAGCTCCTGCCGCTCCTGGAGGAAGAGTCCTCTTTTCCTGGTCAACCGATTGAAAAAACAAACTCTCAGAAGATGCAGAAATTTTGCTCTGCCGAAGCAAGGTATTAACAACGAGGACCGATTTCAATTTTTGCCATTGCCTCCTGATTGACCGCTTTTTTACGTTTCTGCTTTCGTGTCTGAATGATGAAACAAGATCATCTGAAGACTGAACCGTGTCGCATTCCTGAGAGAATATTGTTGTTACAATTCCTTCAGAATTCTCTTGTGATTTGACAAACGGAGATTTTTTTGTCGCATGGTCCGGATAAAACCGTCTGTTCCCGAACGCAACTTTATTGCTGGAAGAACAGGATCCGAAGATAAAAAGAACGATGAAAGCAGATAAAGTGGAAAGACAAATTTTCAATCTGAAATTCCCAGCAGCCAGTACCAATTTGAAAATCCTTGAAATATTAAACTACATGGAAGCAAGGAAAACGACTGCTCCAACGATCCCAATCAAACCCAGAATTAACCCAACCGTTGCCAGACCTTTCCTGTATTCAGCTGAACTTTTTGACAATGCAATGGAGCAAAGAATGACAGCAAGCAATCCAAGGGGAATTCCCGCAATGAAAATACTGAGGATGCCTGCAATAAATCCAATTGTGGCACCTGACGAGGTCTTCTTTTCATCATTCGTTTCGGTGAGTGAATGTTGTTGGGCCAGTTTCCCCATTGAACTCTCCCGAAGAATGGTTGCCATGGCAATTGCCTGACGCATTTTCTGCCATTTACTTAGTCGTGATTTTGCTGGATACTCATTTGTTTCTGTGGATCTGGCATTCTCCTCTGAATTAATCTGGTTGCGAACCAGATCATCCGATAAAATGGTTTCCGAACCTATGGATACCTCTACCTGTTGTGCTGAAGGATTCTGAACCTTTGATGAAACGACAGAAGCCGGCTTGTGAGGATCCGGATGGAATTTCCGGTCACCAAATGCAACTTTATTTTGTGTGGAACAGGAAGAAAGGGCGATTAGAATCGCTACGGATACAAAAAAGAGGGAATTTTTCATTGTCATTCTGACTATTGAACTGAGCCGCAAGAATTGAAAATAATTGAACTTGTCAAAAAGAAATTTACAAAACGGAATTGTCCCGAACTCATCCAGACTCCTGCAGAATGAAGTTTTCCCTACCTTTGCGGCCCGTTTACCTTCAAAATGAGCATGACCGCCGCTGAAATCCGCCAGACCTATCTCGATTTTTTCAAATCCAAAGAACACCTGATTGTGCCTTCAGCCCCGCTGGTGGTGAAGAATGACCCAACCCTGATGTTTACCAACGCAGGGATGAATCAGTTTAAAGATTACTTTCTGGGCAACCGGACTCCGCCTTCAAAGCGGATTGCGGACACACAGAAATGTCTCAGGGTGAGCGGAAAGCACAACGATCTGGAAGAAGTCGGTCACGATACGTACCACCACACCATGTTCGAAATGCTGGGAAACTGGTCGTTTGGCGACTACTTCAAAAAGGAAGCCATCGCCTGGAGCTGGGAACTGCTGACAGAGGTGTACAAAATTGAGAAAGACCGTCTCTATGTAACCGTATTTGAAGGTGATTCAAAAGAAGGAATCCCGCCATCATCCATTGCCCTGGCCGAATGGAAAAAGATTGTGGCCGATGACCGCATTGTATACGGCAATAAAAAGGACAATTTCTGGGAGATGGGCGATACGGGTCCTTGTGGTCCATGCACCGAAATCCACGTCGATTGCCGGCCGGATTCAGAACGGGCCAATACTCCAGGCCGCGATCTGGTGAACAAAGACCACCCGCAGGTAATTGAAATCTGGAACAACGTTTTCATTCAATACAACCGAAAAGCGGACGGTTCGCTCGAACAACTACCTGCCACCCACGTGGATACCGGAATGGGTTTTGAGCGACTGGTTCGGGTGATTCAGGGAAAACAAAGTAATTATGACACCGATGTTTTCATGCCGATGATTTCGGCCATGGCATCGGCCAGTGGTAAAAAATACGGAGACGATGAACATGTGGATGTGGCCTTACGCGTACTGGCCGATCACATCCGGGCGATTAGTTTTGCCATTTCCGACGGGCAACTTCCGAGCAATGTGAAAGCGGGTTATGTGATCCGCCGGATTTTGCGCCGGGCCATCCGTTATTATTTCCGCTATCTGGATCAGAAACAGCCGTTCATTCACCGGTTTGTGGAGAACCTGGCTCATCAGTTCCGCGATGTGTTTCCGGAACTGGAAGCACAGAAAGGTTTTGTGGCCCGGGTAATTGAAGAAGAAGAAGCCTCTTTCCTCCGCACGCTGGAAAACGGAGAACGCCGCATTGCCCAGCTGATGGCACAGGCCAAAAGTAAAAACGAGGCCGTCCTTTCCGGAAGTCAGGCGTTTGAACTGTACGATACCTTTGGTTTTCCTCTGGATCTGACGGCCCTCATTGCGAGGGAGTCAGGCTTTATGCTGGATGAATCGGGTTTTGAGAAAGAAATGCAGGCGCAGAAAGAGCGCTCCCGAAAAGCCAGCGAAGTGGAAACTTCGGACTGGCATATATTAGAAGAACACGCCGATGCCCATTTTGTGGGCTACGATGTGCTGGAATCTGAAACCTCCGTATTGAAATACCGCAAGCAGGTTTCCGGAAAGGAAACGGTTTTACAGGTCGTACTTGAGCACACGCCGTTTTATGGAGAAAGTGGCGGACAAATGGGCGACAAAGGCCGGATCGCACTTCGCGATGAAAACGGCACCGTCCTTTTTACACTTGAGGTACTGGACACCAAAAAAGAAAACGACCTCATCATTCAGTTGTGCAAGTACAGTGCGGATGCGGAAAAATTCCTGAAATCGGCTGACAATGCCCTGGCTCAGGTAAACGTTTTGCTACGTCATCAGACAGCAGCCAACCACTCGGCTACGCACCTTTTGCATTCAGCTTTGCGTGAAACGCTTGGAAACCACATTGCGCAGAAAGGCTCGCTGGTGGCACCCAATCAGCTGCGTTTCGACTTCTCCCATTTCTCCAAAGTAACCGACGAAGAACTGAAAGCGATTGAAATACGGGTGAATGAAAAAATCCGGGAAGACATTGCCCTTCAGGAACTTCGGAATGTGCCGATTGCCGAAGCCACCAAAATGGGCGCTACGGCTTTGTTTGGTGACAAATACGGTGAGTTTGTGCGGGTGATCATTTTTGATCCGGCTTACAGCATGGAATTGTGTGGTGGAACCCACGTAAAACGGACGGGCGAAATTGGCTGGTTCAAGTTGGTGTCGGAGAGTTCGGTTGCCGCTGGTGTTCGCCGGATTGAAGCCCTGACCGGTGATGGTGCTCAGAAATTTGTGGATCAGAAACTGGAGACAGTGGATCAGATTTCAGAAATTCTGAACAACCCGAAAGACCTGACCAAAGCCATTCAGGCATTGCTGGCAGAAAAAGATTCCCTCGCCAAAAAAGTAGAGGAAGCCGAACTGGAACGGAAACAGCAGGTGAAACTGGAACTGATTTCCAAAGCCATTCAACAAAACGGAACCACACAGATCATTTCAGAAGTGAAAGTTGGATCCGCCGATACATTGAAGCAACTGGCCTTCGAACTGAAGGAGCAGTATGCCGATTTGTTCCTGGTTCTGGCGGCTTCTGTTGAAGGAAAACCGCAACTGGCCGTGATGATTGGAGACGAGATACTGGCTTCCAAAGGCCTAAACGCCAGCAACATTGCCCGGGAACTGGCCAAAGAAATCAAAGGTGGCGGCGGTGGCCAGCCATTTTTTGCTACTGCTGGTGGCAGCGATGTTTCGGGAATTGGCAATCTGGTGGAGAAAGCGAAGGGCTTGATCTGAAACGATGAAAGATGAGGGAAGGTTGTTTCCTCATTCACCAAAAAAC
>DAIOVD010000019.1:0-33429 GCA_036759185.1 Catalimonadaceae bacterium
TTTAAGTTTACTTTTCCCTTAAAAACGGTCAACTTATTTCAGGCATTGACAGTATCTTGTAGTCAGTAGTATGTATTCGCTAACCACTAACTACTAACCACTAACCACTAACTTCCCTGCTGCCCCGGGTTTTTTGCTCTTTTTACTGATTCTACGGTCAAAAACTTGCCGGGCAAAATCCATTCCTTGCGGCCAAACGTAACAACATAAATTTATGAAGCAATACTCAATCATCGCTCTCATTATAAGCATTTTAATGGGAGGATCTTCATGTAAAAAAGAAACCGAATCCATACCCAGGAAGCAAACCATCATTGCCAAAAGCTGGAAGATGACCTCTTTCATTATGGTGGACACTACGGGTGCGGAAGAAGAAATGTTTACTGCTTTATTTCAACCCTGCCGCCAGGATAACCTTTATCAGTTTGCAGCAGATGGCTCTTATAAGCAAGACGAAGGTGCCACAAAATGCGATACCACAGATCAGCAAATCTATGAAACCGGAACCTGGACAATCAGCTCCGATGAATCGAAAATGACCCTGACTCCTTCAGGTGAAACGACTTCTGATTTGACTTTTGTTTCCTTTTCGGCCACTGAAGTGAAACTGAAAGGTGTGGATCCGATCTTTGGTCCAATCCGCATTACATTTAAAGCGCAGTAACGGACGGATTCTCAGAATTTTGAGACGTGCAAAATATCCGGCTGGTGCCAACGTTTTTGCCCAAATCAATTCTGTATGAATACCTCAAAAATATTGTTCACCATCTTGTCTGCCGGAATTGTATTTTCCTGCGGATCAGCAGATTACAAACGGGAAGTTGCATCGAATGAATCATCGCCTGCCGGTACTTTATTAAAAGAAGAGGTGGCAGTGGCTTCCGACAGCGTTTCTTCGTCCCTGACTTCCAAACTCAGTTTTGCCGGTTCAGGAAATGGGAATGCCGTACAGCAGGTTGACAAAACCCGTTTCCTCCGTTCAGCAGATCTGCGTTTTCGCGTTCAGGATGTCGTAAAAGGAACCGGTCAGATCGAGGATATAGTCCGGAATCAGGGTGGTTATGTGTCGTTTACAGATTTGAAAACGACCACAGAAGATGTGAGCTCCCATACCGTAAGCAAAGATTCGGTGCTGGAAGTCACCCGCTATAATGTGGCCAACCGGATGTCACTCCGGGTACCCAATGCCCGGCTCGACACAACATTGATGCAGATTGCCGGTATTGTTTCCTTTCTGGATCATCGTCTGATCCGTGCCGATGACGTGTCGATGCAAAAGGCAACTGCTGCCATCCGGATCAACCGATCTGCCAGGCAGCAGGATCGCATAGCCGGGGCACTCGACAAAAAAGGACGAAAACTCAGGGACATGGAAAATTCGGAAGAAGTGTTGGAAGGGAAGGAATCGGTGGAAGATGAATCCCGCCTGGCCATCATGGCGTTGAATGAGAAAATTGCATTCAGCACCATCGAAATCGACATGTATCAACCCACCATCACGGAAAAAATTCTGAAGGCTGGCCCTGTGTCCATTGACGAATTCGAACCCGGATTTTGGGAGAAAATGCAGGAGTCTCTGTCTTTTGGATGGCAAATAGTGCTTGCGTTTGTCCTGTTTCTGAGTCGTTTGTGGGCATTTGCTCTGCTTGCGATTGGCCTTTATCTGATTCTCCGGAAATACAAACCCAAAGTGGTCTGAGAGAACCTCACCAGCGAAATCAAATGCAACTCCGGGGTTGGAATATCCCGGAGTTTGGTTGAATTTTGAGGCACCCCTTCCTCTATGAAAATTCTCCACACAGCCGACTGGCACCTCGGCAAAAAGCTCAATGGTTTTTACCGGCATCCGGAACAGGTGCTTGTCCTCAATGAAATCTGCGAGCTCGCCGACGAACATTGCGTTGACCTCGTGCTCATTGCCGGCGATCTTTTCGACGGACCGAACCCATCCTCCGAATCCACCGAACTGTTTTACAAAACCCTCCGTCGTTTGTCGGCCGATGGAAAAAGGGCGGTGGTCGCCATAGCCGGAAACCACGACTCTCCGGACCGTATCGCCGCTCCTGAACCGTTGGCACTTGCCTGCGGAATCGTACTTTTGGGTTATCCCGATACCGTCGTCCCGCCATTTGAAACGGAAAATGGGATCCGTCTGCTGCAGAGCCAGCCCGGATTTCTGGAGCTGGCCCTTCCGGGAATTGGGTTTCCGGTCCGTCTGATTCTGACGCCGTTTGCCAATGAAGTCCGCCTGAAGAAATACCTGGGAAGCGAAGACAGCAGTCTGGAAATGCGGAATCTGCTTGCCGAATCATGGAAACAACTGGCCAGTGAAAAATGCGATGACAAGGGAGTGAATCTCTTAATGACACACCAGTATTTCATTCCGTCTTCCGGAGAAATTGAACCGGAGAGCGACGATGAACGAAGCATTGCCGGACTGGGTGGAACGGATGCCTTGCCGGTTGCCATTCTTCCGGACGGCATCCAGTATGTAGCGCTGGGGCATATTCATAAGTTTTGGAAAGTGGCCTCGAAGCCTTGTCCGGTGGTGTATTCATCCTCGCCCTTGTGTTACAGTCTCAATGAGGCAGGTCAGGAAAAGTTTGTTGTCATGCTCGAAGCAAAGCCGGCAACTGAAGTTGAATATCAGAAAATTGCACTGAAAGAAGGAAGGCCTGTCTTGCGGAAAACCTTTGACTCTGTGGACGAGGCCCTTGTCTGGCTGGATCAGAATCCGGATGCGTTGGTGGAACTGACACTGGTGTCGGATGAATTCCTGAAATCGGAGGATTCCCGGCGGATTCATGCTGCCCATGAAGGAATTCTGGACATCATTCCTCAAATGCGAAATCGTGCCTATTCAGTTGGAAATGAAACCACCGAACTGGCAGATCCTGAGCTGGATAAGATGATTTTGTTCACTTCCTTTTTTAAGCAAAAGAAAGGTCAGGAACCGTCCGACGAGCTGAAAAAACTGTTTCATGAGATCCTACATTCCTGATTCACTAAATCCTTCACAACCAAATCCGCACCACCGACCATGTTGCCCATCCGACTGACCATTCAGGGACTTTATTCTTACAAAACCCGCCAGGAAATAGACTTTTCCGAACTTACGCATCAACATTTATTCGGCATTTTCGGTGCAGTGGGAAGTGGAAAATCCTCCATTCTCGATGCTATTACGTTTGCTTTGTATGGCCAGATTGAACGGATTAATAAAACGGATGGACTGGCTGAAAATATCTTCAATCAGGCTTCCACTGATTTTCTGGTTGATTTTGAATTTGAAAGTGGTCCGGAAAAGAACCGGTATCGGTTTACGGTCAAAAATGGCCGGACCAAAAAAGGCGATCCCAAAACCTTCGAGCGATCTTCCTACAAACAACAAGCGGGATCTGAAATTTGGGAACCGATGGATCTGCCGAATTCGTCTTCTGTTTTTGGATTGACCTATGAAAATTTCCGTCGGACCATCATCATTCCACAAGGTCAGTTTTCTGATTTTCTACAGCTGACAGGAGGGGAGCGTACAAAGATGATGCTCGAACTGTTTCCAAGACTTGCTGAATTCGATGTGTCGGGAAAAGTGATGGCTCTTCAAACCGAAACCAAAACCCGGTTTGACGAAGTGCACGGCCGTTTGCTGGAAACCGGTTCCATAGAAAACCTGGATCCAACTGCACTGGAAGAAAAACTGGTGGAACTTGATACTCAATTGAAAACAGCCAAAGAGCAAAGTCAGCTTGCCGAATCTGAATTCCGGGTTTGGGAAGAACTGCGCCTCAATGAAGAGAAAAAGCAGAAAGCAACGCTGGAATTGAACCAGTTGGAATTGCAGAAAGAGTCGTTTGAAAGTAAAAAGCAGGACCTTCAACAACATGAATCCATAGTCCGGACCTTTGCTGCGGATCTCCGGATTCTGGACCAATCCCGTCTGGAGCTAAACGCAGCCCGTTCTGAAAAAGAGAAATCCGTTCAAACGCTGCAAGAGTCGCAAATTCACCACGATCAGATTCAAGGTCAATATGAAACCGCTAAAAATGAAGCAGTTCAGATTCCGGTTTGGGAAGAAGATGTAAGAGGACTTCTTCGGTTTTCGGAGATGAAAGCCTTGCAGAAAAGAACGAACGAACAAAAGGAATCGATCCAAAAGTTGACCGATAAGCTTGAGGGCGACAAGCAGCAAAAAAGCTCTTTTCAGGAGAAAATTACAGCCGGCCGTACGAAATCCGACTCGTTGGCGGATGGTTCTGACGAGCGTGCCCGCCTTGTGGAATTTGCCCAGATTCAGAAAGATACCGACCGTTTGAAAGGAGATCTGGAAGTCCATGAAAAGAAGAAAGCCGAAATACTCCAGGCACTCGATGAGGCCAAAGCGAGAAAAGATACCGTCCTTCAGCATGCGCTCATTTCCCGGATTCCCAATCTGGATCCGGAGTTGAAAATCGCGGCCCTGATCGATGTGGTTCGGGAAGAGTCGGACCGGCTACGATCCGGTGCGGAATCGATTCGCAGGCAGCAGGTGGAAGATGGCTCCAAACAAAAGCTGTTTGATTTTGCCAGCGGACTCACCGAGGGTGATGCCTGTCCGCTTTGTGGATCGGTTCACCATCCCAACATAGTGTCGGCCGAAGACCTGAGCCAACATCTGAACACGCTCAACGGGAAACTGTCCATAATCGAAAAGGAGGTTTCAGAACTGGAAATTCAGCTCCGGATTCTGGAAGGCGTGAAGACCGAAGCCGGGTTGTTGATGAAGGAGCTGACGGCGAAAACTACAGAGATTCAATCCGTTCAGGAACAGTGGGAGAGGAGCAGGGAACGGCTCGGCGGACATTCCCTGGCCGGACTTTCACCGGAGCAGGTGCAAAGCCGTTTGAATGAAATTGAGGTTCAGCAGAAGGAAATGGCTGGTATCCGGGAAACTCTCCGAAAACAGGAAACCGATCTTGCGACACTGGACAAACAGATTCAGAACCAGGAGAGAGAACGGCAGGAACTGCAGTTGGCTTTGTCGAAACTCGAAGGACAACTAGCCGAATTGTCACGGCAAGGTAATCCGGACGATGAAATCCGGTTTGCTTCGGTTGCCCAACCGGAAGTACGGATTAGGGAAATTGAAAACCAGATTGTCCTTGCAAAACAAACACTCGAAAAGGTTGAAATCGCCTGGCAGCAGGCCGTCAATCAACTGACGGATTCCAAAGCAAAGGCAAGCCTCCTCTCGAAACAGGTTGAGGAAAAGGAAAAAATGGTCGCCATTAACGAACAGGAATTTGTTAGCAAACTGACCGTAAACCAGCAGAAATCGGAAGCTGAGGTTCGGGCTGAAATATCCAGGAACCTCAATGTCGATTCCGTCCGCAAGGAAATCGATGCATTTTTTGAGCAGTTACAACAACTCCGCACAGTTCTGGACACCCTCGAAAAGCAGGGGAGTGGCAAGTCCTTCGATGCGGGTCTGCATGAGGCGGCCCGAACGAATCTCGAAACCGTCCGTACTCAGGTTTCGCAACTGGAACAGGACAGAGCCGTAACGCAAAAAGAGCTGGAAACCATTCGCTCCCAGCGGGAAAAGGCAGTGGAACTATTGGATCTGAAGGAGAAACTGGAAATCCGTCTGGCCAATCTGAAGGTGCTCTTTAATCTCTTTTACGGAAGTAAATTTGTGAACTATGCCTCATCGGTGTATCTGAGAAATGTGGTGGAAGTGGCCAATCAGCGATTTTTCCGCCTCACCAAACAGAAACTGCGGCTGGTTCTGGACGAGGACAATACCTTTTATGTGCAGGACTTTCTCAACAACGGCCACCAGCGTCTGGCCAAAACCCTGAGCGGGGGGCAGATTTTTCAGGCTTCGCTTTCTTTGGCCCTGGCCTTGTCTGACATCGTGAACAGCAAAAACAAGAGTGAACGGAATTTCTTTTTTCTGGATGAGGGATTCGGGACATTAGATAAAGAATCGTTGTCACTGGTGTTCGAAACCCTCCGTCAGCTCAGGACCGAAAACCGGATTGTGGGTGTGATTTCGCATGTGGAAGAAATGCAGTCCGAAATTGATGCCTGTCTCCGCATCCGGATGGATGAAGAACGAGGTTCAGTCATAGAAAGAAGGTTTTGACGATTGATTTCATCGTAAACTCAAGGCATGGGATTTTGCTCCAACCGGCAGTGGATTTAGCTTTCCGGAATGGCGATCTCTAACTGCAAAGAGGTTGATTTAGATGATGGTTGAAAAAGGAGGTAGGAACAGAATGTCCTCAATTGCCTTCAGGAAGCATTAAACCGTTCATATTGTCAGATTATACTTTTTTAATGCGACTTAAAACACGAATAATCAAGGATTTATTTGGATTCATTGATAATAACCATAGGAGAATTTTCGACATCCGTAAATCCGGCCTCATCTTGTCTTCGTATTTCAGAGTCGCAAAAAATCGACCTGATGTACCAATCAAGTTGTATGAACAGACCCCGTCAAAACGAAAATCTCCTCAGGGTAATTGAGGAACTGGAAGACTATGCGTTTCTGTTTATAGATGTGGATGGACAGGTTCAAACCTGGAATCCGGGGGCAGAGAAAATAAAGGGCTATCAGGAAAAAGAAATCATCGGGAAAAACTTCCGGTGCTTTTACACAAATGAAGATCTCCTCAATGGAAAGCCTGACAGACTACTGGAAGAAGCCCGAATCAACGGTCGGGCGCAGGATGAGGGCTGGAGAGTACGAAAGGATGGAACAACTTTTTGGGGAAGCATTACCATTATTGCTGTTCACGACGAACAAAGGAATCTGGTAGGCTACGGCAAGCTTACTCATGATCTCACCTCTGTAAAGCAGGCGGAGAAAATTATGCAGGAAAAGAACCGGGACCTGGAACAATTCAACTTCATGGCATCCCACGATCTTCAGGAACCTTTGCGCACTGTTGTCAATTTTGTGACCATCCTGAAAAATGAATACAGTGATAAACTTGATGAAGAAGGGCGGCATTTCCTTGACATTACCCTGCTTGCAACTGAACGAATGAAAGGCCTCATTCACTCGTTGCTCAGCTTTGCACAACTGGGATTCAATTCCCTGCCTGAAGAAATTGATGCCAATGTTTTGGTGATGAGCGCTATCCAAAACCTGGATGCACTTATTGTATCAAGTGAAACGGTGATTCAGATAGATCCCCTTCCAACCATTGTAGGATTCGAAACAGAGCTTCGGCATTTGTTCCAGAACCTCATACATAACGCTATTAAATTTCGGAAAAAAGGCAGTTCTGCATTTGTACACATAGGTTGCCAATTGTATTCAGATCATGTCGCATTCACCATATCCGACAACGGAATTGGGATTGAAGACAAGTACACCGAACGTATTTTTCAAATGTTTCAAAAGCTGCATGCCTCTCCGGATTCCGACGGATACGGAATTGGGCTGGCGTTCGCCAAAAAGATTGTGTCCTTGCACAAAGGAACCATAACGGTGCAGTCAACACCGGGAATCGGATCTTCATTTACCTTCACTTTATTCAACAATCCATTATGAATCATAAAATCCGAACCGTTCTCCTGATCGACGACAGCGATTTCGACAATCTGTTTCATGAACGGGTAATCCGTAAAAGTGAGCTGGTCGAAAATGTGATCATCAAAACATCAGGTATAGATGCCCTTGAATATCTGATTGAAAACCAGAGGCTCAACAGAACAAGTCCCGACATCATTTTTCTCGACATTAACATGCCCGGGATGAATGGATGGGAGTTTATTGAACAATACCAGAAACTGGAGGAAACTAGCAAGAGCAGAGTGGTCCTGGTTATGCTTACCACTTCGGAAAATCCCAAAGACCTTAGTAAAGCAAGGGAATATCCAGCCATTTCGGACTACAAAATCAAACCACTGTCAAAACCGGTACTGGAGGAAGTAATTAACCATTATTTTCCGGAGAAAGGTAAACTTTTATAAAACTTGACAAGAGATAGATGCCAATACATCATCTCATTTTTCTATTCTGTCAATCCGTTTTTTAAGGCACGATCTGCTATGGATTTCCTGTTTTAAAGGGAATCCCGTACCATTTAAAATCTTCGTATTTCACAAAAATCAAACGCTGGTTTTGAATTGGCCTGCTATTTCATGAAATTTGGGCGTTTCCATTCCCATATTGGATCGGAACAGCTGGCTGAAGCAAATGATTTTATCCGGGTGTTCCATCCGTGAATTCAGATTGTAGGCCAACACACCATGACAGTAAAAGAGCAGGAAGATGATCGGGTTTCGAACCCATTGACGAAATTTGTAGAAAGGGTTCTTGCCTATACCAAAGGAAAAAATCCGGAGAAAGTAAGCCGGTCAATTGACGAATCCCATTTCATCAGCCGCGATCTAAGCTGGCTACAATTCAATTTTCGGGTGCTGGATCAGGCTAAAAGCGACCAGCGGAATTTGTTTGAGAAACTGAAGTTTCTGGCCATCACCGCATCCAACTTTGATGAGTTTTTCATGATTCGGGTTGGATCTCTGTACAACTACCTTGACTTTGGCCGGGAGAGAATGGATTACTCCGGCCTTCGGGAGACTCAGTTCCGAAGCACGCTCCTCACTGAAAGTCAGGAGTTTTTCAATGCACAGAACAATCTCTTCAATCAGGATCTGAAACCACTTTTCAAACAGAATGGATTTGAAATTGGTGGAATTGATGACCTTACGGATGCAGAAAAGGAAAAGGTTTTTGACTATTTCAAACGGACGGTACATCCGATGCTCACACCGATGATGCTCGATGTGTACCATACCTTTCCGATCGTTCTCAACAAAACACTCACATTTGGGGTCATCACACGGATGGAGGACAATCCAAAAAATCCGCTCCGTCTGTCTTTTGTGCAGGTTCCCCAAAACCTATCCCGTTTTTATGAAATTCCCCGGGGAGAGCACCGGATTTTGCTGCCAATTGAGGAAATCATCCGCTGGCAGATGGATAAACTGTTCCGCAACATCGAGATCATCAGCGTGAACCTGTTCCGGATTCTGCGGAATGGCGATATTTCCATTGAAGAAAGTGATGATGTGGAATCAGATCTGGTGGATGAAGTAAAGCGCCAGCTCAGCTCACGGAAAACCGGCCGTGTGGTGAGGGTGGATGTGGAAAACAACTATTCTGCCTACATGATGAAGGTGCTCAAGGAGCGCTGGGATGTAGACAACGACAATATTTTTGTGACCAACAATCTGCTCGATTACACTTCTCTTTGGCAGATCATCAACAATCCGGATTTCAAAGACCGGACGCCCATCACGCCACAACAGGTTCCACCTTTGTTCTTTCCCAAAGAAGGACGGAACGTCGGCATTTTTGATATTCTCAAAAAGCAGGACATTCTGCTTCATCATCCGTTCAACTCTATGGAGCCTGTCCTCCGGATGCTGGAAGAAGCAGCGACCGATCCATACGTACTGTCCATTAAACTGACCATCTACCGTCTGGCGAAAAACAGCCGGATCATCGAAGCCTTGCTGAAAGCAGCAGAAAATGGAAAGTATGTATCGGTTCTGTTTGAGGTAAAAGCCCGTTTTGACGAGGAAAACAACATCCGCCAGGCACAACGCCTCCAGAAAGCTGGTTGCTTTGTAATTTACGGATTGGGTTCCTATAAAACGCACACCAAGCTATGTCTGATTGTACGGAAAGAAGAGGATAAGGTGACCCGCTTTGTTCACCTGGCCAGCGGGAACTACAATGAGGAGACATCGAAAATTTACACCGATATCGGGCTTTTGTCTTCGAAGGAAGTGTACGCCAACGATGTTTCAGAGTTTTTCAACGTAATCACCGGTCACAGCAAGCCCGATCATTACGAGTACCTGATTACCTCTCCGCGGGATATGCGCAACCAGCTGATTGCCATGATCCGTCAGGAAGCAGAAAATGCCAAAAACGGACTACCATCCGGCATTGTACTGAAAATCAATTCACTGGAAGACCAGAGCAGCATTGAAGAACTATACAAAGCCAGCCAGGCCGGAGTTCCGATCAAGCTGATCGTGCGAGGAATATGCTGTTTGCGTCCAGGACGGAAAGGCCTGAGTGAAAACATTACGGTGAAGTCCATCGTGGGAGATTTCCTCGAACATACCCGTCTTTATTATTTCAACAATGCCGGTTCACCAAAAGTGTACGGGGGCAGTGCAGATATGATGAACCGGTCGTTCGACAGAAGGCTTGAATCTCTCTTTCTTTTGATCGACGAAAATCTGATGCGGCAGGTCATCACCATTCTGCATTACAATCTGGCCGACAATGTCAACAGTTACGACATGACAGAAGACGGTTCCTATGTGAAGTACCAGATTCATGAAGGGGAAGAAGAAACTAATATCCACCGAATGTTTTATCAGTTCTCCGAGGACGAGCTCATCCGGGGCTGTCTTTTTTAAGGACGGAACCCAACCAATCCTGAATGGGAAGTCCAGTCAACACCATCTTCTATTTTTACACAAGGCAGGCTACTTTTATCGATAAAGACCTGGCCATGCTGCGGGAAAAGTTCCGGGTCATAACCTGTGCATTTCCGGACCCTGAAAAATGGAAGACGCCATTTTTGTTTTTGCAGCAGATCTTTTTCCTCATCCGACACATCGGTTCATGGAGGCAGGCTTCGGCTATGTGCCAGTTTGCCGGTTACCATAGTGCGATTCCGTCTTTATGGGCATGGATTACAGGACGCCCTTCCATAATAGTGGTGGGTGGAACCGATTGTGTATCGTTTCCTTCTTTAAAGTACGGTCATTTTCAGAATCGATTGCTGGCCTTTTTCACACGGTTGTCGTACCGTCTGGTAAAAACGGTGTCGGCGGTCCATTCTTCTTTGTTTCTGCGGGACAATCCATATGCGGGTGAAGCTGAGCGGAAGCAGGGAATTCTTCATTTTATGCCGGATGCGAAATTTGTGAAGAATGAAATCCCGAATGGATTTAACACCCAATGGTTTTGTCCGGAAGTGCCTTTTGAACGAAGGCCGCCTTTGAGTTTCATTAGCATTTCGGTGTCTCTCGATGATTCTATACGAGTAAGACTGAAAGGAATCGACACCGTCCTGGAACTGGCGAAGCGAATGCCGGATGCCCGTTTTACCCTGATTGGGACCCGACCGGTACCGCACATTATTGTACCATCCAATGTAGAACTGGTGCCCTATGTGGAGAATGCCCGGTTGAAAGAGTATTACAACCGGAACCGGTATTATCTGCAGCTTTCATTGTCGGAGGGATTTCCGAATGCCTTGTGCGAGGCCATGGCCTGTGGTTGCATTCCGGTTGTCTCTGCAGTAGCCAGTATGCCGGAGATTGCCGGAGAATGGGGTACGGTTCTTCCTGAAAGAAACCCGGATTTGCTGGAAGAAATCCTGAGGACCCGTCTGCAAAAAAGTGATTCGGAAGAAGCGGCAACATCAGCTCTTGTTTCGGAGTCGATTGCCAGGAGGTATTCCTGGGAAAGGAGAAAAACGGGATTATGGGATTTGATGGGTAATGTATCCTGAGATCAAGAAAAACGCCGCAATTCATCCAATTCCAGCACATAGACCTGCACCTTTTCGTCATCCCATTTTTTAGCTCCATCCAGGTGGAAACCCAGTCGCTCCAGCAAGCGGATTGACCGCTGGTTTTCTTCCAACGTTATGGCCATCAGATGAGTGTACTGTGAATTTGCCAGAATACTTTCCAATACCATTTTGGATGCTCTGAAGGCGATGTCTTTCCCTGCAAATTCGGGCAGCATGGCAAAGCCAAGATCTGGATGAGGGAGGTTTTCCCTCTGCAACAATGTGATGACACCCATCGGCTTACCGACCGTTTGATCGGTGATCACCTGATATCCATAGTCAGGATTGCTCATGATCCGGCGGATGTATTGCAGGGCATCGTCGTCGGAATGCACATTCCGGTCACCGATAAACCGGATCCATTCGGGTGTATTCACCAGTTTCCGGATAAAGCTGGCGTCAGATTCGACCAGGAGGCGCAATTGAATGGCGGGTTGACTCATGTGGTTCAGTCAGAATGGAGAAATTCAGTTGCTATATCCTATTTTTTTCTGTGGTGTTGCAACGGGAGTTTCACATTTTTGGGCCATCAACAGAAAGTTGTTCACCATTTTCTTTTATCGATGAAACCATCCGGCACACAGGACCAGCGAATTGCCACCATGACCTTTGCTTCGGTATATCCGCATTATGTAACGAAGGTTGAAAAAAAAGGCCGCACCAAAGCCGAACTTCACGAAGTGATTTTCTGGCTGACAGGATTTGACGAAACAAAACTAAATCAGCTGATCACCGAAAAGGCCACCTTCGAAACGTTTTTCCAGCAAGCAACCCTGCATCCTCATTCCGGACTGATCACCGGACTGATCTGCGGTTACCGGGTGGAAGAAATCGAAAATCCGTTGACACAGAAGGTACGATACCTCGATAAGCTCGTGGACGAGTTGGCCAAAGGCAAAAAGATGGAATCCATTTTACGGCAACCCAAGTCCTGAAACGCACAGTTTCAGGATCCGGGACCGGAACTTACCGATGAAGCACCAGCAATGGACGACGGAATTCTGACATCAATTCCAGTGTCTTGCTGCTGAGGAATATTTTATCGTACCAGTCCCGCTTTTCCGGAAACATCACAAGCCAGTCGGGAGAAGTCTTCCGCATATACACCACCAGTTGATCCACCAGCTTGGTTTCCGGCGGGGTATCAATTACATCAAGTTTGGTCTGAGTCTCCTTGTCTTCCACCAGCACGTGTCTGGCCTGGGCAATATAATTGTTGTCGAAGTGCGGATAACGCATATGCACCACAGAAACTGTGACCGCCAGGTTTTGGGTAAAGGCCTTCACCAGATGGAACTCCTTTTGAAAATGATGGAGAGATGAAGCATACGACACCTGTTCGACATCTTTAAAGCGGTATCCTTCGGGAATGGTGAGAACAGGAACTGAGGATACTTCGATTACACCAGCTGTAACGGAACCAAGAACCAGACGACTGAGTCCTGTTTTTCCGTGGGTTCCCATTACAATCAGACTGGCCTTTGACCGGGCTGCATGTTCCGCTATGGCGGTGATGGTACCCGCTTCCGTTGTCACAATTACTTCTGTTACAAGACCTTTATTCATGCCATTCATCGATTCCAGCAGTCTGGAAATGTCTTTTTCCAGATTTTGCTTCAGTTCGGAATTCAGGTTGTTCAGGTCGTCCATATAAAGGACAGGAACATCACCAGTGTAAATCTGTGGATTGTGGTGAAACAATACTATTTTCTCAGAATCAGCCTGTTTAGCCAAATGTATGGCATAGCGGAGGGCGTTGGTAGAATTGGCTGAAAGATCGGTTGGAACAAAGATGGTTTTCATTTTTTCTAGGGTGAAGGTTGACAGGAAAGTTTCGTTGTTATCTGACTTCATTTCATGATTTGAATCAGGAACATTTCCAATATACATCTATTCTTCCACAACAAGTCTGAACCCGTCGAATGTTCCCTGGCATAGTAAAGGAAGTATGTAAAATGATTTCTATTTTGGCCCGGATTTTGGACTTCAACCATGCTAATTTTATGAACTACCTGTACCAACGTTTTTACTTTTCTACCATCGCTCTGTTGATCTCTTTGACAGGGGTCTCTCAAACCACCAACCCATCCCCGTATTGTGACGGCAAGTTTGACGATGTAGACGGAACATTTCCTGTAAACGACCAGATCAAATCAGTTTCCATCGGATCACTGACCAATGCAAGCAACGCTCAGTACGCTGCTCCCCATTATGTGTTTTATACCAACCTGGCAGCACCATACCTTATCATCGGAAACTCTTACCAACTGAGTCTGAAGTTTTATGTGGCGGGCGGTGCGGGATATGGTGTCTGGATTGACTTCAACCGAAATTCCGTTTTTGATGCGAATGAAAAAGTGGCGGGATCAACTGCCAACGGTTGGCTCACCCTTGGCGACAACATTGCGGCAAATTCCACCATCACCATTCCGGCAACTGCACAGGCAGGGCTCACAAGGATGCGGGTTCGGATTGTGGAAGATGATATGTACACATCAGTGAATGGGGCCAATATTGCGGCATGTAATGCAGGTACTTCCGCAGAAGCCATTATGGACTGGGGTGAAACTGAGGATTATACATTGAATCTAGGTGCCGCAACCAACACTCCGGTTGTGAATTCGACGGCTGCTTCCACCATAACCACCACGACTGCAACACTCGGCGGAAGTGTGAATGCCAATGGAGGGGCTTCGTGCACAGTATCGTTTGAATATGGAACCACCACTGCGTACGGACAAACAAAAGTGGCCATTCCAGCAACTGTTACAGGCTCATCGCTAATAACAGTGACAGGCATAGTTACCGGTTTAACATCAGGAGCATTGTATCACTACCGAACCAAAGTCGTGGCTGGAAACCAAACTTATTACGGAGCCGACAAAACGTTCACAACTCTCATCATTATACCGGTTGTCAATACTACTTCCGCTGCCAGCATCACCACAGCATCCGCCACTCTCGGTGGCAGTGTAAATGCCAGTGGTGGAGCTTCCTGCACTGTTTCGTTTGAATACGGAACAACTACTGCGTATGGACAAACACAAGCAGCCATACCGGCCACTGTCGTAGGTTCAGCACTTAACACAGTGGCAGCTGGTGTTACCGGTTTAACATCGGGCACTTTGTATCACTACCGAACCAAAGTCGTGGCCGGAAACCAAACCTATTTTGGAACGGACAAAACTTTTACAACATTGAACTTCATCCCGACTGTGAGTTCGACCACCGCCACCTCTGTTACATCTTCAGAAGCTGTTCTAGGTGGAACCGTCAACGCCAATGGAGGCGCTTCCTGTGCTGTTACCTTTGAATTTGGCACCACCACCGCGTATGGACAATCAAAAATCGCCTCACCTGCTACTGTTACCGGGAATACCAATACAGCTGTGAGTGCTTTGGTGATCAGTCTTTTACCCAATACTACATATCATTACCGGACCAAAGTAGTGGCCGGAGGTCAAACCTATTATGGGTCAGACAAAACGTTCCTCACGTTGATTCCTGAGCCCATTGTGAATTCCACCACAGCTACGTCCATAACCGCCACCAGTGCTACTTTGGGTGGAAGTGTGAATGCGAATGGTGGTCTTTCCTGTATTGTTTCTTTTGAATTTGGAATGACAACAAGTTATGGCAATACAGCTACTTCTTCTCCCAATTCGGTTATCGGAGCTATCCTGATCAATGTGTCAGGTACGGCAAACGGACTCACTCCTGCTACTTTATACCATTACCGAACCAAAGTTGTCACCAATGGTCAGACATTCTACGGAGTTGATAAAACCTTCACCACTCAGATTGCGACCAGTGTCAATCCGGAAGAAAGCATTGGTGTGCTGTCCATTTTCCCAAATCCAGCACAGGACTTCCTTCAGGTAAACATTCCGGAACAGACCGGTGGATGCATACTATCAGTCTACTCGGTTTCAGGAAATGAGGTGCACCGATCTCATTGTTTGCCCGGATTGCAGCAGATTCGTGTCGCAGATTTGCCGGCCGGATTGTATCAGATCCGGATGTTTAATGGTAAAAAGATCATTGGAAAAGGGTCATTTATCCGATAACTATTGAATGAGCTTACCGGATGGAAATTCCGGGCTGGCTATTCCTTTCAGTCTCTTTCTGCCAGATCGTATCCATGATGGAAACAGCTCCTTTTTCACTTCACGAGATTTCTCTTCCCGCTGAGAAGCTGGAGGACAAAACTTTTCGTGAATTTTTCATGGAAGCAATGGCAGGGAAAATTGCCGCGTACAAGGAAATGTATGGACACAACGTTCTGGCATTTGACCGCTCGGATCTGTTCTCACGTCATTTCCTGGTTTGCCGGAATTCTAAAGCAGGTCCTGTTCCAGTGTCGGGGTTTCAGGTTTTTGAATCCGAAACCAGCGATACATTCGGTGCTGTTCTTCCCGGGTTGTCATCCAGCCGGTTTTCAAATGCCATTATGCATGAGAAATACATCGAAACTCAATTGCTGAAAGCGAAAAGCGAGGGCCTGTCTGTTCATTGGTATGGTGGATTTTTTAAGGTTCCAGGCGCCCTGAACCGGGATGAACTCATCCTAAACCGGGCATTAAACAGTTCCATGATCCTCGGCCATTTGAAACAGTCAAAGGCAATTTCCTTTTCCTTCGTGTCAATGAAAGCCAATATCTACCGGTATTACAACAGTCTGGGATTTGAGCTTTGTTCGTTTCTGCCACCGGAACCAATATCGCATCCAAACTATACCTCCGAATTGAAACTGATCCGGTTTGAGGAATTCAAAGAGGGCTCCTTTCAGGAATTTGAATTCAACAGGCAGGTTTGGGAGAATCGGATTCATTGGTAGTCAGAAAAAGTTACCAATTAAGGTTGCCCGGGAAGTGGGGGTATTTTTCAGTTCCGGAAGAAATGATCGCGTTCCGGTTTCTGATTGCGTGTATATTTGGACTTTCCATTCGCTCTGATGATAACATCGAAGGTTCCAACCTGTTTCCGGACGGTATCGCTCTGCTTCTGTCTGCTGGTATCGCTGAATTTGTCCGGTCCGGTAGCTGCACAATCAGGGTTCAGCCTTTCCCAGCTGGCTGAAAAGGAAGCCATATTGAACAGCAACCGTTTTGCCCCAGCACAGATTATGGCCGCAGCAAACGGCACCAATATCGATGTCCGGTATTATAGTTGTCACTGGCTGATCAACCCACAGAACGACTCCATCCGAGGGAAAGTGGCCATTGTGTTCACGCCCAAATCTTCAGCTGTGAGCAACTTTACCCTTGACATGGCCAGTAATCTGGTGGTAGAATCCGCCATTTTCAAAGGTGTTACCGTAACCACTTCAACAGGCGCCAATGCCACACTCAATGTCGACCTTGGGGCACAGTCATTACAGCCCGGCCAAACTGATAGTCTGGTTATCCGATATAAAGGAAGGCCCGTTTCTTCGGTTTTTGGATCTTATTCGCGGGTATTACATGATGGGGTTCCGGTGATTTATACTTTGTCTGAACCTTATGGAGCCAAAGACTGGTGGCCATGCAAACAAGCACTCAGCGACAAGGCTGATTCAGTGGATATCACAGTATACACTCCTTCCCCCAATTTTGCTGTTTCAAACGGCTTACTGAAAAGTCAGACTGAATCAAACGGTGTACGGACTTTCCGATGGAAACACAAATATCCTGTTGCTACCTATCTCATTGCCATTGCAGTGACCAACTTCACCCATTTCCGGTTGAAAGCAGTTTTGTCTTCGGGTGACACATTACCCATTGACAACTATTGCTATCCCGAACACCTGGCCAACTGGCAAGCCGGAATGCCCGCTATCACCGGTATTATGCAGGACTTTGATACTCTGTTTGCACCATACCCATTTGCCAGGGAGAAATACGGACATTGTGAATTTGCTTTCGGTGGTGGAATGGAGCACCAGACCATTTCGTTTATGCAAAACACGGATATTGGGCTTCAGGCTCATGAACTTGCTCATCACTGGTTTGGAAACAAAATAACCTGCCACAGCTGGCAGGACATCTGGCTGAACGAAGGATTTGCGACTTACATGGCCGCCATGGAATATGTGAAAGTTGGATTGTCAGACTGGCCGAGAGAAGGGCAGCAATGGATTAACCTCATCACCTCTGAGCCAGGAGGCTCTGTTTTTTGTACCGACACCACCGATCTCTACCGAATTTTCAGCGGCCGGCTTTCCTATGGTAAAGGAGCGATGCTTCTTCGTATGCTACATTGGAAACTGGGAGATCAGGCCTTCTGGAATGGAATCCGTAATTACATTCAAAGTCCGGAACTGGCTTACGGTTTTGTGAAAACACCCGACTTTATCACGAAAATGGAGCAGGCATCCGGCCAGAATCTGACCGAATTTTTCAACGACTGGTACAAAGGACAGGGATACCCGAACTATCAGGTGAATGCGACCTTGCTGACAGATCAAATAAAGTTTCAAATGTTTCAAACCAGTTCGCATCCATCGGTTTCATTTTTCGAAATGCCGGTGCCGGTTCGGGTGTATGGTGGCAGCCACGATACGCTCATTATCCTGAATCATCAGCAAAGCGGACAGGAATTCACCTTCCCATTGTCATTTGTGCCTGATAGCATCAAGGTTGACCCGGACAGGGAAATTCTGGCAAAGTCCTCGGTCGTATATGTTGTGACATCAGCAAAACCACTCATTTCTCATTCAACCATTTCCATTCAACCCAATCCGTTTTCAGAAAAGTTGGCGGTTGGGGGATTCCAGAAAAAGGGACAGATCGTAATTATGGATGCCATGGGCAAGGAAATTCAAACCATTGAACATGACCTATCTGCCGTTTCAGTTTCATTCCAACACCTGCCTTCTGGTTTGTATCTGATGCGTACAGAAAATGAAGATGGCCAGAAAACACACCGAATTTTGCATAAATAATCCTATCCGGACATTGGGATAATCCAATAGTTTCCGGCCAAAACCATCCATGTAAGAAATGATGTAAGGGTTACTCATTCTCATAATGTAGACACCTTACATTTACGACACGCCATAGCCTTGTGCCATAGCGTTGTCCAACTAACTCGCACTTTATTATTTCTGCCTATGAAAAAGCATACCCTCATTGCTTTGGGTTTACTCTTTCTCTCGCAGTGGGTTCAGGCACAGAATGCCGATTCTACATTGAGAAACCTTGCCAGCCAAAAGATGAAAGTCTTTGCAGGCTTGTTGCGTCAAATGGCAGCCACTGGTCTGGATATTTCAACCAAAAATAAGATAGAACGCACCATCGAAGCCGACTTTCTTGCGGACGGAGAAGTATACCTTTACAACGATCTCAATAACCAGTTTGGAGTAAATCCAAAACTGGGCGCTACACCATATTTTGCACAACTGAAGGCTTTGTATCCCAATGGGGCACATTTACAAAGTTCAGACTTCGAAAGCAGCGATATTTTTTTCAACGAAGCCAGGGATATGTATTACATCATTTTCCGGACACAACGCTCCTTTTCAGGGCTAAATGCTTTGGCAAAAAAGGAAGTGAACATCAATAAAGTGATTGATTATCAATTCATACTTACGGAAAAGGGGCAGCTCGTTCTGGATATTGCAGGAGGTTGGGAAGCGGAAGGACCTGTTAATACACCCCTTGGACTGGATCGTTCTCTGGCAGATTTTCCAGGTAAAAAGGTGAAGTATTCCGGCAATACAGTTCCGGAGGAATTTAAGATTGAAGAAGCTAAAAAATTGCTGACAGAAGCGACACGTCTGGTGCATCGGTATGAAGAACTTGAAGAAGTGAAGGCCGACAGAGAAGAAACCCCGGGTGAACGAAAACAACGAAAAGCGCAGGCCAAAGCTGAAAAGGCGAGACTTCAGCGGGAACTGAAAAAAGCAGAATCAGAGCGCAATTCCCTCACCACAAACCGGCTGAATATCCGCCTGGGATTTGGCTTTCATGTATGCGACAGTGTAGTCAATAATATGCCCGGACGAATCAGAAATTTCAAATACACCAATTGGATGGCGAAGGCTGATCTCCAGTACAAATTCACGGGAGTTGAGCGACTTCCGGACGGAAAGTGGCAGAAAGCACACACGGTTGGCTTGTTTATGAACTATGGAAAGCAAACCGGTTCCAACATCAATCATATGACCCGTGTTGTTCAAGACCAGCCATCACTCGATACAACGAAGCCGGCCAGAGGATTTTTTGAGGCTGAAATGGGAGTGATGCTTCGGGAAGAATTCCGGCTCAGCGGTGGAATGGGTTTTATGAATTACCACCTCCTTCAGGACGGAGTCGAACAAATGGGTTCCAAATCCTACTATTCATTCACCGCCGGGTTGTCGCCACGCTTGTTTTCCTTTCTGGAAATGGACTTCAATGTCACAGGCCTGCTGATCGATGGGGTGCTGAAACCCCGGGCGAATGTCAATATGGTTTTGCTGTTTAAGGCCCGCAAAAAGTAGTAAGGATACCGTCCTTAAATTTTTTTTGCCTGAATGCATTTCGTTCAGGTCTTTTGTGCCTTCCGGTCTGAGAGTATTTCAACCGGTTATTGAACAATCATTTTCGAAATATGTCACTCCCGGCAAGACAATTCATCTTTCTGTTTCTATTTCTATTTTCCATTTCATTTTCAACCAGGAGCCAATCGGCACTGTTGTATGAAATTTCAGGTCCGGGAATTAAGAAACCTTCTTATTTGTTTGGTACGATACATCTGATTTGTCCCGATGAGTTTTTTCTGAGCGACAGTGTTTTGAAGAGACTCGAGCTTTCAAAGAAACTGGTCCTCGAGCTGGATTTTGATGCCCCCGATCTGATGAACACCATGCGGGAACAAATCATGTTTCCGGAAGGAAAGAATTTGAATCAATACCTTTCAAAAGGAAAATCCGACACGTTGGATACCTGGCTCAAAGCAAATTTTCAGGTCGGAATTGCTGAACTGGGTAAGATGAAACCCGTGGGACTGATGAGCATGATGTATATGAAGCTGCTCAATTGTATGCCGGAATCCTACGAAGTGAAGCTTACCTCATTGGCAGCCAGCCAGAAAAAAGAGGTTCTTGGCCTTGAATCAGTGGAAGAACAAACGGGGTATTTTGACGAAATTCCAATGGCTGATCAGGCCACCATGCTGGTTGAAATGATTCAAAAAATCGAAGCTGGCAGAGATCAATTTGCCGAAATGATTGATCTGTATAAAAAGCAGGATTCAGAGGCACTACTTGAAATGACGAGAAAAAGTGAATTTGAAATGGAGGGGATTGAAAAGTTTCTTCTCCAAAAACGGAATGTGAATTGGATTCCCGTCATGAAGAAAATGGCTTCAGCCCAAACCTGCTTTTTTGCTGTCGGTGCTGCTCATTTGGGAGGCGAAAAAGGTCTGGTTAACCTCCTGAAAAAGGAAGGTTTGAAAGTGAAAGCGGTGAGGTGGTGAAGCATTTGTCTTCGAGGTGAAATGGATTCTGCCATCATCAGAACAATCAAGTACACTTTTCTACGTTTTCTGCCCCAGGCATCCATATTACTAAAGTAGTCCAGATGTATGAAAACAACTATACTGATCAGCGTTCTGGCATTTACACCATTGGCGATTCCAAACGTAAATCCCGCAGGTAAAACCGTTTCCGATCGCATTGTAATTCCTCAGGGATATGTTCGTATCAAAGAAACACCGGAAAATTTCGGAGGATTTCTTTCCCGACTGCCGGTCAAACCACACGGAAGCAGAGTACACTATTTCAATGGTTCGGAGAAAACCAGAGATGTGTATTGTGCCGTGCTGGACGTGCCGGTTGGGAAAAAAGATCTGCAACAATGCGCCGATGCAGTGATGAGACTAAGGGGGGAATTTCTCTACTCTCAGAAACGGTTTGAGGAAATTCATTTCAACTTTCTTTCCGATGGAAAACCCCGGTATTTCAACACGTTTGCCAAAGGGAAAACCGATTATCCAACCTTCATTCGATACATGGAATCCGTTTTTGTTTCAGCCAATACCCGTTCTTTATTCCATGAATTGCAGCCCGTTCCGAAAATTTCAGGTATGAAAGCCGGGGATGTATTTATTCAGAAGGGTAACCCTTTTGGTCATGCGGAAATAATACTCGACATGGCGGTGAACCCTGTGACCGGAAAGAAAATCTATCTCCTGGCTCAGAGTTATATGCCGGCTCAGGATATTCATATTCTCAAGAACCCGATGAATGAAAAACTGAGCCCCTGGTATGAACTGAATGAGGATAATATTCAGACACCGGAATGGACATTTTTACCAACCGATTTGCGACGATTCCGGGAATGAAAATACTCATTGGGTTCTGCACCTTTCTATTACTGGCAAATCTTCAGAAACAAGTCTCTTCTCTTCGGGAACAGTGTCGGGCTTTTCATGAGTTAAACACCCGTATCCGGGACAATCAGCTTGACAAAAAAACAGCTGCTCTACAACTGAAAAACTGGTGGAATTCCATGCAGGAATTCCTGCCTTCAAAACCAGAAAAACAATCGAAATGGCTTTTCCCGGTGAAAAGTTACAATCATACAGCCATAGGAGGTAAAAATGGAAACGGATACCGTCCGCAAGGCTACCGCTATCTGGATGGAAACCAGCATGGAGGTCATCCGGCACACGACATTTTCATTCAGGACCGGAATCAGGATTTAAAAGATGATCATACAGGATTGCCGGTTGCGGTGGTATCCATGTTCGAAGGCGTGGTGGTTGCGGTGGAGAAAGGTTGGGTGAGAAATTCAGAACTCAGAGGAGGGAATTATGTGATGATCTATCATCCGGAAGGTGGTCTCCTCTCCTATAATGCGCATCTGGACTCCGTCTTTGTACACATTGGTCAATCCGTCAATCCGGGCACGGAACTTGGTACCATCGGCAGGTCAGGAAAGAATGCTGCAAAAAAGCGAAGTCCAACTCATTTGCATCTGATGCTTCTTTCTTATGACCAAACAAAAGGACTGGTACCTGTAAATCCCTACCCGAAATGGTGACCAGATCATCTGATTATCCGTTCATTTTCATTCCGGTGCTTATTTCCAATTTTCACTTTCAATGAAAACCTTCCTCATTACCCTGATTGTTGGATTTTCATTTTTTGCATCTGAAAAAACCAACGCACAATCCCTTTCGCTTCCGGATTTTTTCAGTGAGGTCATCCGTATTCGCAAGGATCACATGATAACCAAATCAAGGGTGGAATCATGCGGAATAGACCTCAAACTACTGACAACCCTTCAAATCCAGAATCTCAAAAAACTGGCCGTCCTTCATTCTTTACTCAGTTCAGAAACGGCCCAAACCGGAAGCATAAATCCAGTCTGGGGAATGCCTTATTTCTGGCATTACACCAATCCCAATCCCAGGCATTCCATTGTTCTGATCGCAACCGGCCAGAAACTGAGCGAAGTAAAGCCGCCACCCGGATTTGAAAAATACCTAAATCTGGCTCAGCTCGATCGAAGTCCGGACTTATTCTGGTCCGATTTTGCAAGCGATAAGCCCCGCTACCACTACAATGGGCTGGCTGATTTTTACACCTTCGGCTGGTGCAGCGAAAGGGAAATGGCGTTCAAAGCGATCACTTCCATTATGGGATTCAACTGCACCATTGTCATATCGGGCAACCATGTCTGGTCGGTGGTGGAAATTGAAAAAGGCAGTGGTCGATGGATCCGTGCAGATCATACATTCAATGTGTTTTACCATTCCGCAAAACCACTGCCGCCGACTTCTTCTCTTGGAAAATGGTATAACACGAAGGCAAATTCAAAAAAGACACTTGCAAAAGTGCGGGGCATTCAGATTTCAAAGCTAAGGCTGAATGGTCTTTGATCCAGGTAAAGAACAGGTCGTCAAAACATTCCGAATCAAGCTATTTCAGGGTGGATGAAACCTCGTTGATTTTGTGATCCGCTCGTGAATCACGAACTTTGGACACATCCTCTCCGGAATCGTTTGAGGACAAGAGGTTTTACAATGGAAGAAAAGAAACAAATGACAGTATTTTTAATCGTTGGTCTCCTCATACTGGGATTGGCAGCAGGGTATTTCAGCGGGCTGGTTGGCATTGGTGGCGGAGTGATTATCGTACCAGCTTTGGTGCTGTTGTTTGGATTCAGCCAGCATATGGCTCAGGGCACCACTCTGGCTATGATGGTGCCACCCATCGGGATCCTCGCCGTTATGAACTACCACCAAAAAGGCCAGGTGGACCTGAAAACAGCTGCGATTCTTTGTCTTGGGTTCATTATAGGTGGTTATCTGGGTAGTAATATGTCTCTTTCACTTCCACAGGATACCCTCAAAAAGATCTTCGCCGGATTGCTGGTGGTGCTGGGTTTACGAATGTTTTTGAGTTAGGTCAGCTGTATCCGGGAAGGTACGTGAGGTCCTTACCTGGTATCCTGGTTCAACAGAAATCCATCGCTTGTGATGAAAAAAAAAGCGAAGCCATAATGACTTCGCTTTCTGTTGATGGTTGTTCGTATCTTAATAGGAACAGGTATTTCCGCTTGTATTGTTCTGATACGTCATAGACGTCGCTGTTACATCAGCCTGTGGATCCTGGCTTGTCTTCTTTGTGTATCCACATCCGGCACTGTTGGAAAGAGATACATTGGTCATCATCAGTTTGGATTCATAATCGATCACGACATTCCCTTTTGAGATACCGCTGGAAAGGTTGGTGCTGCCACCATCGCTGATGTTCGCATGGACGAAATTGTTGTTCACACTGTTTGTGCTCACAAATATCCCTTTCCAGTCACCTTTGGTTGAACTACTTCCCCGGATGGTTACTTTCTGAGTGGCATTTCCCAACATTTTCAGGAATCCTGTATCGTTTGAATTGTCGCCAACCACAATGCCAGAACCTGGCCCCATTACAAGTTCAACACCTGCTTCAAGAGTGAGGTTTCCGTTGGTACTGTAATAGCCAACAACCAGATTGTCAGTGTCATCCCAATAATAAGGCACTGCTTGTTTTTTCCATGTATGCGCACCTGGAAGGCCTTCGAAATTCTTCTGATACAATCCAATAAACTGCTTTCCATTGGAGGAAAAAGTGGACGTATTTCCCAGATCTTTGGCTACCTGGTCGAACATGTACATCGGATACTCTTTGTTGTTGGCAAAGCTGTTGCTGTCGAACTGGATTAAGGTAAGATCTGAAGTACTCAATTCAAACAGACCGTGGTTGGCCGAGTTGTTGATGGAACATCCCAGCATCGCAATCTGGCAGGTTCCGTAAAACTGGATGTTTGCTTTTCTGTCTTCAGCTCCGTCAAAACTGGCGGCACCTCCATCGGTGATGGTCACATAGTTAAGCTTGTTGAGTGGATTGTTGGAATCGTTGAATCGCATTCCCAGCCATCCACCTTTGGCTCCGGACTCAGATTTGAATATGATGGGATTGGCCTTTGTTCCGTTGGCAATCAACACACCTTTGGATCCCTCAAAATAGAGACCGGATCCGGCTTTAGCTACAATCACAGTGCCGGGTTCAACGGTAATTTTGGCTTCGACATTGACAATTTCCTCTATGTAATAATCCACAGATCCGCTTCCATTGACCAGGGTAATATCTGCGCTGATGGTTCCTTTCAGAGTAGTGCTTCCGGAAGGTGTCGGACTCGGGTTGTCACTATCGGAAGAAGAACAGGCCTGACCGAGAGCGGCCAGCAGGCCAAAGGCGATAACCTTTGAATAGCTTGTAAAAAGTTTCATGTATTTGAATTAAAGTGGCCTCAAACCTAATGAGGAATTTGGAGAACCGAAAAATACAGCAGATAAAATCCAGAATATCGAAGTCGCCTTTTTTTCCGGCTGCTGCATTTCGGTAAGTCTGCGCATCCGATACCAAACGCAGCCGGAAAATCAGAGAGTTTGCCGAAAGAATGGAATCCAGTGTTTCTTTTCCGGAACCAGAATGAAGCAGGCCTGAAGCTGTACCATCTGGACTCTCTGTCAGACGAGTTCCAAAACCAGGTCATCATGTTCGACCATTGCACCCTGTTTCAGATGGATGGACGAAATCACTCCATCTTTCAATGCAGTGACAACCGTTTCCATTTTCATAGCTTCAATCACGAACAACGGTGTTTTTGCTTTCACAGAATCACCTTCTTTCACCAGCAAAGCACTCAGTTTGCCCTGGAGGGGACTTCCCATGTGACCCGGTGAAACCGCTTTGGCGTTTGGAATCCGGGTCGGTTTAAACTTCTGGTCTTTGATCAGCACCTGACGCAGCTGGCCATTCAGTTCAAAAATCACATTGCGGTTTCCGTTTTCATCCACGCGACCACTGACCTCCAGCAACCGGATAATGAGATTTTTACCTGGTGAAATGGCGACGGTAATCTCTTCTCCTTCCTCCAATCCATAAAAAAATGACCGGGTAGGGAGCTTTTCTACCATTCCAAATTCACTGATGTGGGCATGGAATTCCTCGTACACTTTTTGGTACATCTGGTAGCTTAGGAAGTCGGTAAATTCTTTATCGGCTCCGAACCGTTTTGTGAATTCGTCATAAGCCTGGTTCAGATCAAGCGGAGCCAGGCCGGAATTGCTCCTTCCATTTAACGGTTGCCGGCCATTCAAAATGATCTTCTGCAGCTTTTCCGGAAAACCGGATTCTGGTGTACCAATTTCTCCACGGAAAAACCCGACAACCGATTCAGGAAAAGAGAGGCTTTCTCCTTTGGCATAAACATCTTCCTCTGTCAGGTTGCTGGTAGTGAGGAAAAGAGCAAAATCACCCACAATTTTTGAGCTGGGCGTTACTTTGACAATATCCCCAAACATTTTATTGGCCACCTGATAGTTCTTCTTGATTACCTCAAATCGGTCTTCCAGTCCCAATGCCCTTGCCTGTGGACGCAGGTTGCTGTATTGCCCGCCCGGAATTTCATGTTCAAATACCTGTGCAGTACCGGCTTTCAGGTCTGATTCGAATGGATAGTACAATTCACGGACGTCTTCCCAGTAATTGGAAAAGGTATTCAGACTACCCAGATCATACGGAAGATTTCGCTCATGATGCTGCATCATCGCCACCACCGAGTTGAAATTTGGTTGAGAGGTGAGCCCGGACAGGGAGGCCATGCACAAATCAATCACGTCCACACCCGCTTCAATGGCTTTCAGATACGTAGCAGATTGAATAGAAGACGTATCATGTGTGTGCAAATGGATGGGAATTGTCAATGTTTCCTTCAGTCTTCCGACCAGAATTTCGGCAGCCTGTGGTTTTAGAAGTCCGGCCATATCTTTAATGCCCAGAATGTGGGCACCGGCATCTTCAATCCTTCGGGCCAGATCCAGGTAATAGGAAAGCGAAAACTTTTGCCTGGCCGGATCCAGCATGTCGCCTGTGTAACAGATGGATGCTTCTGCAATTCCACCCGTCCGGTTACGGACAGCATCGATGCTCACTTTCATCTCCGCCAGGATGTTGAGGGAATCAAAAATGCGGAATACATCCACACCTGTTTCCCATGCTTTTTCAACAAACGATTCCACCAGGTTGTCGGGATACGCTTTGTACCCGACTGCATTGGAACCACGCAGCAACATTTGCAGGAGAATGTTGGGAGCTGCTTTCCGAAGCTGACGGAGCCTTTCCCACGGACATTCATGCAAAAACCGGAGCGCTACATCAAAGGTGGCACCTCCCCAGCATTCAAGTGAAAAAGTTTGAGGGTGCAGTCTGGCAAATCGCTCTGTGACAGCCACCATGTCATGGGTTCGCATTCGGGTGGCCAGCAGACTTTGATGGGCATCCCGCAGAGTAGTGTCGGTGTAAAGAATCGATTTCTGGGATTTTAACCACTTTGCCAGACCTTCCGGTCCCAGTTCTGTCAGTTTTTGTTTACTGCCATCCGGAATGGGTTTTGAAAAATCGGCATCTGGTAAAACCGGCGTCCGGAATACTTTTTTATGATCAGGATACGGGACTTCGGGATGACCATTCACCGACACATTGGCCAGATATCGAAGGAGTTTACCGGCCCGGTTCTGCGGAGTCGGGAAATTTAACAACTCCGGGTGGTTTTCGATGAAATTGACAGTGGCTTCCCCCCGCAGGAAAACCGGATTGGAGATTACATTTTCAAGGAATCCAATATTGGTTTTCACACCTCGGATTCTGAATTCCCTCAGGGCCCGGTTTAATCGCATGGAGGTTCCCTTGAGTGTCCTTCCGGAAGCCGATACCTTTACCAGGAGAGAATCAAAAAATGGCGAAATCCGCATGCCGGTGTAGGACGACCCTTCATCCAGCCGGATCCCAAAACCTGCCGCATTCCGGTAGGTGATGATGGTGCCAAAATCCGGTTTAAAGTTGTTTCCGGGATCCTCAGTTGTGATCCGGCACTGAATGGCAAATCCACGGACGGTTACGTCTTCCTGCCGGGTGATAAATATTTCAGGATCAGAAAGCCGGTGTCCTCTGGCAATGAGGATCTGGGAACGGACAATATCGATTTTTGTAATTTCCTCTGTGATGGTGTGCTCAACCTGAATGCGTGGATTCACTTCGATGAAGTAAATGTTCATTTCCTTGTCGACCAGAAATTCAATGGTGCCCACATTGTTGTAATTCACCTCCGTTGCAATCCGGAGCGCATACTGATAGAGTTTGTCTTTCACATCCTGGGGAAGCCTGGGTGCCGGAGCCACCTCCACAACTTTCTGGAACCGGCGCTGTACCGAACAATCTCTTTCATAGAGATGTATGATGTTGCCGTAGTTGTCTCCCATAATCTGAACCTCAATGTGTTTGGGGTTTTCGATGTACTTCTCCAGGAAAACGGTATCGTCGCCAAATGCCTTTTTTGCTTCACTTTTTGCTTCTGTAAATGATGCGATGAGGTTGCTTTCTTCCCTTACCACCCGCATTCCTCTGCCGCCACCGCCGGCTGCTGCTTTCACCATCACGGGAAACCCGATTCTCCGGGCTTCACTCAGGGCTGTTTCCGGATTGTTCAGATCAATACGGCTGTCTTCAATCAAGGGAATGCCGGCTTTTCTGGCCAAAATTTTTGCCGCCATTTTATCCCCCAGTTGCTCCATTACTTCGGGTTCCGGCCCGATGAAAATAATACCGGTTTCTTTGCAGCGACGGGCAAGCTCCACGTTTTCTGATAAGAAGCCATAACCCGGATGAATGGCATCGGCACCTGCTGCAAGTGCAGCGTTTATTATGGTCTCGACTTCAATGTACGGTTTAAGCGGCTCATCCTGCTTGCCAATCTGGTAAGCTTCGTCCGCTTTGTACCGATGCAAACTATACCGGTCTTCGTAGGTATACACAGCAATTGTCCGGATGCCAAGTTCCGATGCTGCCCGGCATATCCGAATGGCAATTTCCCCTCTGTTGGCAACAAAGAGTTTGTCAATTTTTTTCAATTTGGTATGGTATTAAATAAGGTAGGGTAAAGATAAAAAGGAAAGCACAAAGGGGCCTTCATTCTGATGTTTTGGTTTGATTAATTTTTACCCGTATTCGCCTTTATGATGAAATTGAAATGAACGAAAGGCCTGAATGTTTTCCCTTCAGAATTTAAATCTTGAAAACGGTGATTTGGGCAAACTTTTGTTTACCGCGAATTTATTATAGTGGACCTGGCATAATCCAATTATGAGGATATGATCTTCTGACAGAACTGGAAAATGAGTGTTTGGAAATCAACTTACTTCAAGTGGAAAACACAAAGTTTCTTCAGGTTAAAAGTGCTTTTCCAGAGTTTGGGACTATTCAGAAATGCCCGGATTTTGAGTTTTTATTCACTTGTGTGCCGTGGGAAGGTTTACTGAAAATGAGCTGCATGTTTGCGTAGCTTTTTCGATTAGAAGTGTGACAAAGGCTGGATTGCCTGATGATTCAACCGAAACCTGAAAGTATTTTGTGAGCCCTGCCAAAAGTGCCAGGGCTCACAAAATATTCGTTCTCAATTCTACTGTCGCTGAAACCGGGCCTGATAAGATTCTTCGCCAGCCTGAATCACAATTTGGTAAATACCGGATGAAAGAGACTGGATATCAATGAGCTGTTCGGAATCACCATTGAGTGTTTGAATTTGAACCAACCGGCCGTCCCGGGAATAAATCCTGGCAACAGCCTGGCTGCTGATGGTATGTGGGAACTGTAGCCGGACAACCGTTTCAGCGGGATTCGGAAACAACCGGAAATCCTGATTTTCGTCCAGACTAAGAACCGATACTGTGCTTCCATTGAGCTTCACATTGTCCACAAACAAGGCATTACCAAACCTCGAAACTGAGACCAGACGAAACAGGATTTTGTTACCTGCAAAGGAACTCAGATTGATGGTATCCGATTTCCAGTCAGTGTCGTTCGCCGGAGCAAATAGGGTGGATTGAGCTGGAACAGTAGCCAGTTGTGTTGAACTTTTGGCATATCCGGTAGGCACAAAACTGGTACCGCAATTCGTGGATACCTGAATGAACAGACTGTCGAGCCTGTTCGTTCTTGGTGCATAGGCCCGGTCGAATGTGAGCACCGCCGATGCCATTCCTGTGAGATCCACCAAAGGTGATTGAAGATAATCTTTTGACCCGTTCTGGTTGGTGGTGAAGTTGTCCATTTTAGCCGCCGTGGTAGTGAAACCGGTCGGTCCGACTATGGTTTGACTCCGTACCCAGGTAGCTGTGTACGCAGGATTGGTCAGTGCCCAGTTTGTTGGTGGAAAGGTCAGTGTCTGAAAGGTCTGGGTCAATGTCCCGTTAAAAAGTGCAGCCGTGTTGAATGACACAACGGAGCTGTCATTGTTGGCAAATGGGTCCGATGGCAAAGATGCAACGATGGTAAGCTTATAGGTTGTGGAAGGATTGAGAACCAGGTTCGTATTGAAAAAATACTCAATCGAATCACCTGGTGCCAGAGTTCCGGGTACCGACTCTGTTACAGGCGTCTGCGTATTGAGTTTGTACGTGACGCTCATCCCGGTAGCGGGTGAGGTGCCTTTGTTACGAAGACGGATGTTCACAGGAAAACTGCTGAATGACTGACAATTGTAGGTAAGCCCGGGCTTTGGTGAAATGGTTCTTGACAATTGAATATCATTCGCCAGAATACAGTTTAAAACCCCTGGTGTTTTTTGTTTGGCAAGAGCTCTGCGGCCTTTGTTTCCATTCGGGAAAATTGCCCCCACACTGTACCAAAGTGTTTGTGAAAAGTCATGCGGCAGGGTTATCTGCGTTCCGGTTGTGACGGCAACAGAATCCATATATTTTTCTCCCAGAAAATAAACCTGGTAAACGGTGGCTCCCGGGACGACATTCCAGGCCAGTGTCACAGAATCCTGACATGCCTTGGTGACACGCACATTTCCAGGTGGGTTGATGCTTGAAAATGTCTTATGACTCTTGTCGGTTTGAGTACCTCTGGACAGACGGACCAGTCCCCGGCCTGTAATAAATGTGGAAGGAACATTCCAGCTGGCCTGTCTTGCGGTTGCAATAGGGTTTGAAATGGTGGTCCAGGTCTGACCGCTGTCTGCCGAATATTCAAGACGGAAAGGAGTGGTAGAAGCAGGGGCATCCCAACGGATTACTTCGGCCTGGCTTGGTGAAAAATCTTCACCCCCGATCGGATAGGTCAGGGCAATGGTGCTGTCTTCCAGTTGGTACGTCACATAAAACCGCTGAGGTCCATCCGGAACAGAGGCGCCCGAAATACGAACCTGATAATTTCCTGCAACCGGAGAACTGAGGCTTACCTGTTCCATATTGTTCAGGCTGTCTTTCCCGAAACCAGCAGCTGTGTTTAGTAAAGAGGCAACCGGAGTGGAGTTTAGTTTCCATGGAAGAAGAATGCTTCCATCCGGACGGCGAACCTCAAGATCAAGGTTGTTCACCAGATTGATGGTCGAGTTGGTAAGTCCAGCCGGGTCGGCCCAATAGAGCATTACTTTCATCTGACGGGTTCCTTCCGGAATATTGAGGGTAAAGCTGGCTGAGTCTCCATCTTCCAGAGAATCAGTGAAATACTGACTCTTTTGGATGGTCTGAAGTGCTCTCCTTGCGTTCACACGACCCCAGCCATACACAAAGTCAGGACCGGTTTTTCCCAGATCATCTGCTGTGTTCAGGAGTATTCCTTTAATGAGGGCACCATCCGGATTTTCCTGCTGCTTGATTTCTCGCCATGCCTGGTAGATCTGGGCAGTAACGCCGGCAAGACCCGGGCAGGCGGCACTGGTTCCACCTCCGACTGAATAGGTATAATTCTCGTCAGTTGACATTTGGCCAAGTCCATTGGCACAAATATCCGGTTTGATCCGGCCATCCGGAGCAGGCCCCCGGCTGCTGGTCGGATCGATGTTTCCGTTGGCATCGATGTTACCTGTGGCGATGGTGTTTTTGCCATTTTTGTACCCTCCGGTGATGTTTCCCCATCCGGTTCCGGCTCCATACTGGCAATCTGCAGTCCCGTTGTTTCCTGCTGAAAAGACAAACGTCAGTGGAGTGTTGTTTTTTAATTTATCGTCACCGTCTGCTGAACTGCTGTTGTACTGGTTGCAACCCTGTGAATAGCTGGTGGAAGTGATAACCGTCTTCAGAAGGGAAAGATTAATGATGGCATTGTTGATTTGAGGATATGACCCAATGTCGAACAAATAGAGATTGGATCCTGTCGCCATGCCTTTATAACGGGGATCAATGTTGGCCGCTCCGATGCAAATTCCTGTCGTCATATCGCCATGGGTTCCTTCGTTGCTTTGGGTCAGACTGGTCAGCCGGCCTTTGAAATCGATATGCGGGCCCACATGACCATCGTCTGCAAGGGCAATCGAAACACCGGAACCGTCGTATTTGAGACCACCACTGTAACTGGTGTTGATGGCATTACTGCGGTGTAGACTCCTTCCTTTGGTATCATCAGGAACCGGAATGCCGGGTTCTATTTCAATGTGCCGGACAAAAGGTTTCTGAACCAGACCGGCCACTTTAGAATAGGTCGTTTTCAGCAACCGGGTATTCTTTTGTGTGCCGTAGGGTGATGAAATCCCAAACTGGCTGAGCTCCCTTTCAATCCGGGCAATTGAAACCGAGGAATAATATTCCACAACCAGTTCCATTGGCTCATCCGCAATCCACTGATTTGCCTTAATTCCAGCCGAGAGGGGCTGGCTAAGTTTGTTTTCTTCTGAAAGAGTAATGATATGTGTCGCCTGAAAAGTTGCCAGCTTTTCTTTGGCAAAGGCCGCCGGGATAGACAGCAGGTAGGATTGGTATGGAATATATCCTTCAAGCACAATTCCTTCTGCCTTAAGTTGTTTTTTGCGGATGGTGTTCAGATTCTTTGAGAAGCGCACCAAACGGATATACCGTCCTTCAATGGTGTCGGCAACGGGTTGCTGCCGGAATTCAGCTGGTGTCTGCACCTGAGATTGTAATATGGAAGGGCGGAGCCTGATTTCCTGATGAAGGACTGGTTGACTGGCAGTTTGCGCCTGAATGAAGCCTGTCAAAAGGAAAAGGCCCAGACAAAAGGTTTGGTGGTAGAGTTTCACAGATTCAGTTTGTTGTTCGGGGTAAAAATACCAAACTTATTGAGTTGAAAAAACGAAGGGTTGTATGGACCGTCTGATCTTCTTATCAAAGGAAATTGCACACGCACAGGGATTCGCTTATTTCAGGAAGTGGAGTATAGAGTAAAGGGAGAAGAACCGATATGAAAAAATGTGTGTTTTATAGGCCATAGATCAGTTGAACTGAAAAATTCCAGGGTCTGTCCATACTTGTGTTCTCATGGCATGATGTAAGAGCGAAACAAGTATCAAATCAA